>CAZIKJ010000306.1:0-3494 GCA_964539685.1 uncultured Pelistega sp. | reverse complement strand
ATGATGGATGAGTTCGATAAAGGCGGTTATCAGTCTGAAGTGTATGAGACTGCGCACCAAGCCATTTTGGACGAATTAATGGGCGTACGCTTTACCGCGAAAATCGTAGAGAAATTGGCGGACACCTTGCGTCAACAAGTGCAGGAAGTGCGTGCCCTAGAGCGTGCGATGTTAGCGATCTGTGTAGACCGTGTCAATATGCCACGTGCACACTTTATCTCTAGTTTCCCAGGCAATGAAACCAATCTTGATTGGGTCCATGCTGAGATTAAAGCGGGCGTACCTTATGCGGATACACTTGAGCGTAATATCCCCGATATCCATGAAATTCAGCAGAAATTTATTGAGCTTGAAGAAGCGGTTATCTTGCCGATTAAAGACCTGAAAGACGTCAATAAACGCATGGTGACCGGTGAAGCCAAGGCCAAGAAAGCCAAGCGTGAGATGATTGAAGCTAACTTACGTCTGGTGATTTCGATTGCTAAGAAATACACCAACCGTGGCTTACAGTTCTTGGACTTGATTCAAGAAGGTAATATCGGTCTGATGAAAGCCGTGGATAAGTTCGAATACCGCCGTGGTTATAAGTTCTCAACCTATGCCACATGGTGGATTCGTCAAGCGATTACCCGTTCAATTGCTGACCAAGCGCGCACAATTCGTATCCCGGTGCATATGATTGAAACCATCAATAAGATGAACCGTATCAATCGCCAGATTCTGCAAGAGACAGGTGTAGAGCCAGATCCAGACACCTTAGCGCAGAAGATGAATATGCCAGTTGATAAGATTCGTAAGATTCTGAAGATTGCCAAAGAGCCGATTTCGATGGAAACTCCAATCGGTGATGATGATGATTCACACTTGGGCGATTTTATCGAAGACTCTTCAACGTTGGCACCTGCCGAGTCGGCATTGCAACGTTCAATGAGCGAAGTCTTCGAAGAAGTGATCAACTCATTAACACAGCGCGAAGGTAAGGTACTGCGTATGCGCTTTGGTATTGGTATGAGTTCAGACCAAACCCTGGAAGAGGTGGGTAAGCAGTTTGACGTAACACGTGAACGTATTCGTCAGATTGAAGCCAAAGCCTTACGTAAATTACGCCATCCAAGCCGTGCTGATAAATTAAAGAGCTTTTTAGAAAATCAGTAAGCAGTGGGACGTAAGATTTAAGCCCTTTGCGAAGAGTCTTAATTGGTATGTCGTTGAGTTTAATGGTTGTGATTTATAGCGAATGATTGCTTCATACCTATAAGACCAGTGAATAAAACTCAATCAAATTAAAAATTAACGCACAACTATGCAAGTGGTTGTGCGTTTTTTTTGGGGATGAGACGTTAAGGTTCGCAAGCTTGCCATTTGTCTCAGTCTATTTACAAATCGCTATTATGTATCTAAAGTTAAGTAATTCAATTGAACAATTTAGTAAGGCTCAGTATTAAGCAGCAAGCGAAATTGATGGATATAGAGAGTCGCAAGCCTTAGTACCAAGAAGAGCAAGAATTTTAAGGATAGATATGAAACAACCACACGAATACAAGCGCCGGATTTTATTGACAGTGACGGGATTATCACCACAAGTGGTGACAGAGACGCTTTATGGCTTAGCACATCAAGAGCAACCATTTATACCGACGGAAGTTCATCTGATCAGTACTGTTGCGGGAGCGCAGCAAGCAATAAACACCTTGCTTGCTAAAGATACTGATTGGTTTAATCACTTAATTAATGACTATCAATTAGGTCCCATTAAATTTACAGAAGACCATATTTATGTGGTGCCAGATAAGAATGGGCAGCCCTTGACAGATATACGTAGCCAAGAAGAGAACTCTTTGGCCGCTGATTTTATTACCAATATGATGAGGGAGTTTACCCTCGATGATGATACAGCCGTACATGTATCCATTGCCGGTGGCCGTAAAACCATGGGGTTCTTTTTAGGTTATGCTATATCGCTTTATGGCCGTACGCAAGATAGACTATCACATGTCTTAGTTTCAGGTGAATTTGAATCTAGTCGAGATTTTTTCTATCCAACGAAAGAATCTAAAGTGATTGTTGTGCGCGAAAAGCAATATCTTGATTGTAAAGATGCTGTGGTAACGCTGGCGGATATCCCGTTTGTGCGGATGCGCGTAGGCATGCCAAATCAGTTACTAGAAGGCAGTGCGAGCTATGGTGAGAGTGTGGCTGCATTAAATACGAATTTTGGTCCGTCTACATTACGTATTGATCGCAAGAAGAGGCTGGTGGAGATGGCTGGGATTATATTTAAGTTGCCGCCAAGTGATATGGCTATATTAAATTTATTTGCGGAACGTGCTTTACATAATGAGCCACCCTTATCGGCGCCAGTTGATCATGGTGACTACGAATGGGCTGAGCGCTATTTAGAGCATTTAGAGAAAGTTTCAGGGATGATGGGTGATAATGATAAATCCGTTGAAGCTTTAACAAAGGGAATGGGGACTGATTATTTCTCACAACGTAAGTCTAAGTTAGAGAGAAATATCAAAAAGCATTTAAAAGCTCATAATATACCCGAACGTATTATCGAAACCTACTTAATTAGTGACGGTAATGTTAAACCTGGCCGCTTTCATTTACCGCTCAAGGCTGAGCAGATTGAATTCACTGATTTAGACAATAGCATGAATAAATAGAGCACTATTAAATATACAGCTTGGTTTAGACATAGTAAACAAAGCTGTATTCATGCCATATGATTTGTTCAAAGGAGAATTTATGAGTGAGCGTAAATTTTATCTAGCATTGTATGATGTAGCAAATCCAGGACGCTTGGCTGCCACTCTCGATGTGGTACGTAACCATTCTTATGGTGGTCAGAAATCTGCTTATGAAGTGTATCTAAGCGACTCTGAAAAACATGATCTCCTTACCGTATTAGCGGTATTGCTAGATGATAAAGAAGACCGATTCTTGCTGCTTCAGCTTGATCCAAGAGCTAAGATTTATACCCTTGGAATTGCTGAAGAACCAGCAGATGATGATTTCTTCTATATTGGATAAGTGGCTTAGCCTCATTTAGCCAATTTGTGCCAATAAAGCCAGAGTACTCAATCCATTACCTTAGCCTTGTTATGATGCGTTAATCCCCCTATTTTCACGTGAATAGGGGGATTTTTTATGATGTTGCACTTTACGTATGTATTTACTTCAGGCAATGAGTGGGTACTTTATGAAACGATAAGGTACTGTATTAAATCTACACACCAGCAAGCTTGCCAAGCCTTAATAATTGGTTTAATTCTCGCATAATACCAATAAAGCAGTTAAACAGATTTATGTATTAACTTTGAATTAGTTTATGTGATGACTACTTGGAGTATGCGATGAAGACACTGATTTTAGATAAAAGCAATTTAGAGCTTAAAACTGAAGGGCAAGTTTTGGTGATTTATGAGGATGGTGTGCGTAAAGCCAATATGCCGATTAAATCAATCGAACGTTGCGTTGTGATGGGTTCT
>CAZIKJ010000305.1:0-1853 GCA_964539685.1 uncultured Pelistega sp. | reverse complement strand
GTATTGGATTATGAATCGCAGTGTATCGCTATACGGGTGAAAATTAATTGTATTAAATTTAATTTGTTGGTGCGAATCGAGATTTTGTACTCAAGATTTAGGTGATTGCGACAAACTCGAGTTAGTATTCAGGCTAGGCTTATTTTGCACGGACTTTCGCTGAAGAGTTCGGACATTCTTAAAGCAATACGGGCTTATTAGGTAGTAACAAGCTTGTCGCGCAATGGCTTGGCCTTTTTCAAGATCTATTTCTTGCATAGGGGAAGTACTTGTATAGTCGAATTTATTAGTCTGGGCGTAATACTCAGGTAAAATGAGGGCATGTTTATTGTTTAACGATATGCTGGCGATGAAGAGAATTGTTGTGCTCAGTGGAGCGGGGATTAGCGCAGATAGTGGTTTACAGACATTCCGTGATGCGGATGGTTTGTGGGCGGGTTATCGGATTGAAGACGTGTGCACGCCTGAGGCGTTTGCCAAGGACCCGCAGCAGGTAATTGATTTTTATAATATGCGTCGACGCCAAGCGATGGCTGCTGAGCCGAATGCAGCGCATTATAGTTTGCAGCAACTTGAGTCTAAGTATGATGTGGAAATCATTACGCAGAATGTGGACTTATTGCATGAGCGAGCAGGGAGCCGCAAGATTCTGCACTTGCATGGGCGCCTAGACCAATTGCGTAGCTCAGTGGATGAAGAATATATTGAGACGATTGAAGGCGATCAGAGTATACGTCAATTAGATATGCGCCTGAATTTAATGCGACCGAATATTGTCTGGTTTGGTGAGCCCGTGCCTGAGTTTATGCGGGCAACGCGCTTAATGGATTTAGCTGAAATTGTGATTGTGGTGGGGACCTCCTTGAAGGTCTATCCAGCGGCTTCTTTATTAGAATATGCGCGACCACGCACCGAGATATATCTTGTGGACCCGAATCCACCTGAGGCGCCACCAGGCTTATTGACCGATGTGATAGCCAAGCGGGCGAGTGAAGGCGTGCCTGAGTTGGTGGAGATGCTGCTGGCGCGGGGGTAGTTTGAGTGGAGTGCTTTGGCTGAGGGCGAGAGATTCAAAATCTCCCGCCGCAGGGCGTGCCAGTTCGATTCTGGCCCCGGGCACCACACATTGTGATGTGGTGAATATACGGTATTTCTCCGTTGTGATATTTCTCGCCAGTTGAGCTTATGGGGATGATACATAGGTCTAGATGATTGAATGTAATTGTGTTATAAATGCTTAAGTCCCTATTCTTAGGGATGTATTGGAGAATCACTATGAGAAACCAAAGCTCACTAAAAACAATTGAGCAGCGCTTAGATGACTTTGCTGAGTTTCTGATGACTCATGAGTTTGATACGGCTGAGGCGGATGAATGTCTTGCTCAAGGTGCATCAATTTACTATATTGAAGAAGATACGCCAGTTGATTTGCTAATTAAAGAGTATCCTAGTGGCCGAAAAGAACTTATTGAGATGCAAGCAACTGGCGAAGAAATTATTATTAAGGTGTTAACTACATAATGACACGGCCCCAATTATCGGTCTTCTGTGGGACCAATGGGGCTGGAAAGACGACCTTATATAGACGTTTTTTCGATAAAGAAATTGACTATGTCAATCCAGATAATATTAAAATTGCTATTCAGTCAGAGAGTCCTCATCTCACAGACAATGCCTTGCAAATTCAGGCGGCAAGACAAGCGTTAACCTTAAGATCGAGTCTAGTTGAAAATCGAAAAACATTTGTATTTGAAACGACATTATCGGGCAATTCTGAAATAACGCTTATTAAAAAAACAAAAAACTTGGCTACAAAATTAACCTAATATATGTTGGTTTGTCTGGTTCCCTAC
>CAZIKJ010000304.1:0-6981 GCA_964539685.1 uncultured Pelistega sp. | reverse complement strand
GCTCTCATCAATAATAGGAATGGTTAAAGAAAAACCTTTTAATGGATAGATCGGAGTGTGTACGCCGAGCGGCTTAAGCATGGCTGTCGTATAGGATCCTAACGCAACGACATAGCGATCCGCTGTTTCTAGTTGCCCATTAATCCATACACCTTGGATCTGGTTATTCTTAAACTCAAAACGATCAATTGATTCACCAAAACGAAACTTAACACCTAAGTCTTGAGCCATCTGGGTAATCTTCTGAGTAAAGATATAGCAGTCACCTGTTTCGTCATTAGGCAAACGCAAAGCACCAACAAATTCATGAATATTGCCTGCCAAACCAGGCTCATACTTCACTATACCTTGACGATCAAGGACCTCAAAAGGCGTTCCCATTTCTTTAAGAATTTCAACGTCCTTACCAATGCCGTCGAGTTGTGCTTGTTTGCGGAACAACTGAATTGTTCCACGCTGACGGTCTTCATAAGTGATACCCGTTTCGGCACGCAATGCCTGCATGCAGTGACGACTATACTCTGATAAACGCACCATGCGTTCTTTGTTAATCGCATAGCTCTTGGGGTTACAGTTTTTTATAAGCTGCCAAATCCACTTGTATTGCCATAGATCTGAAGTGGGCTTCATAATCAATGGGGAATGCTTCTGCAGCATCCATTTGATGGCTTTAAGTGGTACACCTGGTGCTGCCCATGGTGATGCGTAACCTGGTGATAATTGACCAGCATTAGCAAAACTGGTTTCTAATGCTGAACCTTCTTGACGATCGATGACGGTAACATCGAAGCCTTTTTTTGCTAGGTAGTAGGCGCTTGTAGCACCGACCACTCCGCTCCCTAGTACGAATACTCGCATTTTCTATTCTCCTTGAACAATGCGCAAAGAATACTCCAAGTACTCTTAAATAACAATATAGAAACAATCCTATTGACTTTTTGATACAGCTTAGTGATTGTGTTAAGCTCATGCCTAAGCGTATAATTCCTATTTTCTTTATCCACCTTCTCATTGGGCATGTGTTGGTAATGCGTTTATCCCCTCTTTCTAAAAAATTAATTCCAGCTATTGCGGTAATAACGTTTATCGGCGTGATACTCGCTACCCCTCAAGCACCAAGCAGCCAAGAACATATCCCAGTGAATAATGATGTGCCCATCGCTGCGCAGTTAGACCCAGCGACGATCAAATCTTTAACCAATTTAACGCAGCACTTCACCTTACAAGAGCCAGGTCAAACCTTGCAATACCGTGGTTATGTGCAAGGTGTCGGCTATTCCTCCTATCAGTTCCTGGCACAACAGAATCAACAAGTGCAGATTTTACTAGATGCTCCTGATGTCATTGAGATGATTCTTTATGGTCCGCAAGTGGTCCCTTTGAAAAACAATGTTGACTATACAATACCCGAAAATGGATTATACGATCTTCGAGTTTTATATAAAATTCCTATTGAAGAACAGCAAGATAAAGCCGTGACTGCCCCAGTCTCCTATCGCATTGATTTCACTTTGCTTGCTCGTCCCGAAGGTAGCGCGGTTAATGGCTCTCAAAGCACCACCCAATAAAATCTCATCAAACTACTTAGAACCATGCTAATCATTTGTGGCATGCTCATCCAATATGCCTTGGCCCTGTGACGCTGAGTTTATTGAGCAACTGAACCATAAGAAAAAGGCTACTTGCAAAATTTCTGTAAGTAGCCTTTAGTTTTTTAAACCTTAATTCGGATTTATAGCGCTGGTTTAATGGCGCTAATCTCATTCTTTGGAATTAGCGCCTTAACGCAGCACTTAGTCTACGTTAAGGTTCATCACTTTATTAAGCAGTTTGTGTGCTCTTGTGACCAAAAACTGCTTGTGTCACTTGTAGGCCGATTGATAAACCACCAACGATGAATACAATATCACCAATCGTACGGATCCAGCGTAGTGTTTCTAAGAAATCTTGTTGTAAGAAACCTTCACTACGTGCATACCACATACCTTCAGTAACGCTAGCGTAGAACTGATATAAACCAATTGGTAGCAAGCTTGTGAAGATCATCATGCATAGACCGATATTCAATAACCAGAAACCTGTTTTCATCAATTTCTCGTTAAAGACTAGGTTTGGACGAATATAACGTATGACTAACAAGACAAAGCCGATAGATAAGAAACCGTACACACCAAATAGTGCAGCGTGAGCATGAACGGCTGTGGTGTTTAGACCTTGTAAGTAGTAAAGCGAGATCGGTGGGTTAATAAGGAAACCAAATACACCCGCACCTAACATGTTCCAGAAGGCAACGGCAACGAAACACATTAAAGGCCAGCGAATTTTTTCCATCCAAGGTGCTTTATTTTTCAAGCTCCAGTTTTCCCACGCTTCATGACCAAGCAATACTAAAGGTACCACTTCAAGTGCTGAGAATGATGCACCTACAGCCATCACAGGGGTTGTTGTGCCTGAGAAGTACAAGTGGTGGAACGTACCTGGAATACCGCCCAACATAAATAATGAGGCAGATACTAAGCTAGCGGCAGTTGCCATGCGTAGTGATACTAAACCCATTGACGAGAAGATGAAGGCTAAAGCAGCGGTTGCAAATACCTCAAAGAAGCCCTCTACCCATAGGTGAACAACCCACCAGCGCCAGTATTCCATAATGGAGATATGTGTGCGCTCGCCATAGAATAGCCCTGCACCGTAGAATAGACCAATCGCTACTACTGAAGCAGTAAATAAAACTAAGAGATGCTTATCGCCAGGTTGTTTTAATGCATTAGAGATACCACGCATCATTAAGAACAACCAGAAAAGAATACCTAAGAATAAGGCAATTTGCCATAAACGACCTAAGTCTAAGTACTCATAACCTTGATGACCTAACCAGAAGTTTAGATGCGCTGGCATATCACCCGCAATCGCAATATAGTTACCTGCGAATGAGCCAACTGTCACGATCAACAAAGCGACAAATAAGATATCTACACCTAACTTTTGACCTTTTGGATCTTTGCCACCGTTAATCACCGGCGCCAAGAATAGGCCCGCAGTCAAGAAAGCCGCTGCAATCCATAAAATGGCTGCTTGTAAGTGCCAAGTACGGAGCAAGGAGTAAGGGAACCACTTGGACAACTCAATACCGTAGAATGTCTGACCTTCAACAGTATAGTGAGCAACGGCACCACCTAAGAACATCTGCACAGCAAATAAGGCGACCACGAGGAAACAGTATTTACCCAGCGCCTTCTGTGAAGGGGTCAAGAGGAATGTAGAGATTGGGTCCTTCGCTGGTGGAACAGTAGGATCTGGATCTTCGCTCTTCAAGAACGCCCAGCCCCAAACCAGTAGACCAATACCAGCAATTAAAATAATGATACTGATGAATGACCAAACCACGTTCTCACCTGATGGTACGTTATTAATCAATGGCTCATGTGGCCAGTTGTTTGTATACGTCACATCGTGACCAGGGCGATCAGTTGCTGCAGCCCATACAGTCCAATAGAAGAAATTGGTTAATTTCTCACGTCGTTCTGCATCAGCCAAGGTATTTTCTTTCATTGCAAAGCTTTCACGGCTGCTTTGTAATGAAGGCTCATTACCAAATAAATCGTTATAGTATTTAGCTGTTTGTGCCATTGCTTGTGCACGCAATGGTGATACAGTCACGGTATCCGTTTGCTGATTATATGTATTCGTACGATATTCAATCTCTAGACGAGCTTGTAACATCGCTTGCTTTTCAACATCTAGCTGATCATAAGCAGTACCAAACTCTTGCTGTGCAGATAGATCTAACCACGCTAAAAGCTCGCGGTGTAACCAGTCTGCAGTCCAGTCTGGAGCTTGATAAGCACCATGACCCCAGATTGAGCCAACTTGCATACCACCAACGCTTTGCCAGGCAGATTGCCCTTGCATGACGTCTTCTTTGGTCATTAACACGGTATTACTATCGCTAACAACAACTTGTCCTGGAATCGGCGGTACTGTGCGATAAATTTCCGCACCGTAATAACCCAGAAACCCGAAGCAAATTATCATAATCGCGATCAGCGAAAACCATAATTTCTTATAACTACCCATAACAGTTTCCTTATCATTTATTTCTAAAACAAATGTAAAACGTATTTACTACTTTCTACACTTATCTCATAGCAAGTTTCGTGCCAACTTTTTTAGTATGAAATATCAAGTCATTAGTAAATGTAGGGTATAATTAACCCAGCTTAATTTAAGGTAGTATTTACCCTATAGGTATTTTTAACCATGCTTGACAATCTTCTTCATGATCTTACTCAGGAGTTACCGCCGCTAGAGCGCTTGCAGCGTCTAGTCCAAACACTTAAAGATCAGTTTCATGGTAGCGCTGTGGGTTTATTGATGATTGAGGATGATTCTTTGCGTCTACTTGCAGCAGAAGGCCTCAGTTATGAAGCTCTAGGCAGGCGCTTAAAAATTAAAGAACATCCGCGCCTAGAGCATATCTTGGCATCAAAGCAAGCCATTAAATTTGCAGCAGACTCCCCCCTTCCTGATCCCTATGATGGTTTACTAGAGAATCGCTTAGGTGAGCCACTTCCTGTTCATGATTGCCTAGGCTTAAGCTTGTATATTGATAACCGCCTATGGGGCTGCATAACGCTTGACGCTTATCTGGATACGTTTAATGATAAGACCCTCGCTTATTTAGAACAACATAAGGATCTGATTCAAGCTGCTGTACGCCTAAGTATGCTAGAAACCGATTTAAAAAGCTTACGTCAACTTTCGTGGCAAGCAGACACTCCCTTGGTCGATAAGGGTGACCAAGAGATTATTGCGAATAGTAGTGTCATGCTCAATCTCTTACATGAACTTAAGGTTGTGGCGGATGCAGATTTACCAATCTTACTCTTAGGTGAAACAGGGGTTGGTAAGGACTTATTTGCTAAATATATTCATCGACACTCCAAGCGTAGCCGTGAGCCGATTGTGTATGTTAACTGTGCGGCTTTACCTGAAAGCTTAGCTGAAAGTGAATTATTTGGTCATGTCAAAGGGGCTTTCTCTGGCGCTGACGCCGCACGAGCAGGTCGCTTTGAAACTGCTGATAATGGCACTTTATTCTTAGATGAAATTGGTGAGCTGCCCTTAGCGATTCAAGCAAAGCTTCTACGAACTTTACAAAATGGAGAGATCCAGCGCCTTGGATCCGATAAGACGCATAAAGTAAATACACGAATTATTGCAGCGACCAATCGTAACCTGAAAGAATACGCCGTTCAAGGTAAGTTTAGGACTGACCTCTATCATCGACTATCGGTCTACCCTATTTTCATCCCGCCCTTACGTGAACGCGGCAAAGATATTTTACTTCTGGCTGGCCATTTCTTAGAGTTTAATCGGACTCGTTTAGGTCTGCGTGCTATCCGCTTAAGTCCTGGTGCTGAGCGTGCCTTAATGGATTACGATTGGCCAGGTAATGTCCGTGAGTTAGAGCATATCATCAGCCGAGCAGCATTGAAAATGCTAAGTGCAGGCACACCTCGCAGCGCTATTATGAGTATTGAGCCTGAGTTCTTGGATATTTCTTCACCCATTCCAACATTAGATCACTCTAGTGCAAATAGTAGCTCAATTGTGCTAAATCATCAGACTTCACAAAATCAGACTATTCTGCATGAACACGGCACTGTTCTTACTATCCCTGCGAATCAAGCCTTGAAAACCACCTTGCAATACGTAGAGGCAGAAATGATTAAAGCTGCCCTATCTGAAAGCAATCAGAATTGGTCTGCAGCCGCCCGCCGTCTTGATATTGATGCTAGCAATCTGCATAAATTAGCAAGAAAACATGGCTTAAAAGAGGAATAAATAGCCTACGCTTATTGCAATAAAAGCTGATTCTTTAAGCGATTTAATTTATCCCGCACTGCCGCTGCTTGTTCAAACTCCAGATTCTTCGCGTGATCAAGCATCTGTTTTTCAAGCTGCTTAAGTGTTTTGGCTAGGGCTTTCTCATCGGTCAGCTCGTGTACAAATTCTTGACTCTGTTCATAAGCTGTCTCAGCCGCGTTAGACATCACGCCATCAATCATTTCTTTCACCGCCTTGTTGATGCTACGTGGCGTAATATTATGTTCAAGATTAAAGTTAACTTGCTTTTCTCGGCGACGTGATGTTTCATTCATTGCCAATTCCATCGAGCGAGTAATCTTATCTGCATAGAGGATTGCCTTACCATTAAGATTACGGGCGGCGCGACCAATGGTTTGAATCAAACTACGTTCTGAACGTAAAAAGCCTTCTTTATCTGCGTCAAGAATAGCGACCAAAGATACTTCGGGAATATCCAAGCCCTCGCGCAATAAGTTAATGCCAACCAAGATATCAAAAGCACCTAAGCGTAAATCACGAATAATTTCTACCCGTTCAACCGTATCAATATCGGAGTGTAGATAGCGTACTTTTAGTCCATTCTCTGCTAAGTAATCGGTTAAATCTTCAGCCATACGCTTAGTTAAGGTCGTCACTAGCACACGCTCACCTTGCGCAATGCGCAGTTTCGCTTCACCCAATAAATCATCCACTTGTGTCAGTGCTGGGCGTACTTCGACAATCGGGTCAACCAAACCCGTTGGGCGCACTACTTGTTCCACTACATTGTCAGAACGCTCATTCTCGTAATCAGCAGGTGTCGCAGAAACAAAAATACTTTGCCGCATACGCACCTCAAATTCTTCCATCTTGAGTGGACGATTATCCATCGCACTCGGTAGACGAAAACCAAATTGCACCAAGGTTTCTTTACGAGAACGGTCGCCACGATACATGGCGCGCAATTGCCCCATCATGACGTGACTCTCATCGAAAAACATCAAGGCATCTTTGGGGAGGTAATCAATCATGGTTGGCGGTGGTTCGCCAGGCGCTGCGCCTGATAAGTGGCGTGAGTAGTTTTCAATGCCCTTGCAAAAGCCTAGCTCTTGCAACATCTCAATATCAAAG
>CAZIKJ010000303.1:0-2814 GCA_964539685.1 uncultured Pelistega sp. | reverse complement strand
TGAACGCCAGCACGCAAAGGGACGAAACGAACCGCTTCTAAGTCTCGACGTACCCAATCATGGGTCGCTTTGCGCTCAATTAATACTAATTTCTGTTGATCCGCACCTTCAGGAGCGATTAAGCGACCACCCACCTTAAGCTGTGTCAACAAGGCCTGCGGGATTTCTAAACCTGCAGCCGCAATAATAATGGAATCAAAAGGCGCCTGATCTGGCCAACCTATGCGTCCATCGCCATAATGCAAGGCAATCTTCGGCAGATTGCTGACCTTGGCTAAATTTACTTTAGCAAGTTCATGTAAACCTTGAATACGCTCAATGGAAAACACTTCACGGTATACACAAGCCAAAACTGCCGCTTGATAACCACAACCCGTCCCAATTTCCAACACTCGCCCTGCTTCTCTTTGCTCAAGTAAGACCGAAATCATACGAGCCACCACGGAAGGCATGGAAATTGTCTGCCCATAACCGATTGGCAAGGCCGCATCTTCATAGGCGCGGCTTGCCATGCCCTGATCCATAAAACAATGTCGAGGCACTTGTTGCATTGCCGACAACACGCGTGGATCACTGATACCCTTATCACTACGCAGGCGCTCACTCATATTGCGTCGTAGCTGGTCTGAGTTCAGACCCGCATTGCGAAGTAATTGCGATTTCATATGGGCAATAGATTCTGGTGTTGGACGAAATAGCGGACTATTTCCTGACAGAATTTTCGCATTGCTATTACTTGCCGTAATTTTAAACTTTTTTGCCGCCTGTGCGCTAGGTGCTGATGCTTTTTTAACATCATTTACATTTGACGCATATAGTTTAGAATATTTCGAGCTTGGAACTTTACTCATTGCTGCTCAATCCACTCTTTGGCCATGGCCAATTGATCGTAATGTGTTAAGTCTAGACGCAATGGTGTCACGGCCACATGACCCAAATTAATCGCCCCAAAGTCCGTATCATCACTCAAATCCAAGGTTGCACCAACTGGACCAATCCAGTAAATTGGCTCACCCTGTGGATTCTCTGACTGAATAACTGCCTGACTTGGATAACGCTTACCGAGTCGGGTAACACGAATATTCTTAGGGTCATGTGATTCTAAAGGGGGGATATTCACATTCAACAACACAGGCTTATCCTTGGGATTATCTAGCATATGTTTAATAATATGCACGGCAATCTCAACCGCTGCCTCAATATTCGGCCAATTGCGTTCAGTGAGCGAAAAAGCCACTGAGGGATAGCCAAATAGGTACCCTTCTGTTGCCGCTGCAACGGTGCCAGAATACAGCGTATCCTCACCTAAATTAGCGCCATTATTAATACCTGAAACAACGATATCTGGTTTTTCTTGCAAAATTCCTGTCAGCGCGATATGCACACAGTCACTTGGGGTGCCATTGACATAATAAAAACCATTATTCGCTTGGCGTACATTCAGTGGTCGTGTAAGGGTAAGAGAGTTAGAAGCACCACTATGATTAACCTCAGGAGCAAATACCGTGACATCAGCCCACGGTTTTAGAGCCTCGACCAATAACTCTAAACCCTTAGCGTTATAGCCATCATCATTTGAGACCAATATATGTTTCTTCATGGTTAAACTTCTACCCTAATCTGCCAAGCGATAAAAACAAGATTCATTTTACCCCATTTTCCGTAAGCAACACAAAACTCATGGCGTTCGAACGATTCCACTTGAGTGCAAAAGGTGTACAATAACTGAATTCATTTGTGACCTCTTATTTAACGATTAATTTAACGACTATGGCCGACCCTGTATCCTTACTCCTTGCAATTGTTATCGCATATATTTTGGGTTCTTTGCCCTTTGCGATTATTGTGAGTAAATTATTCGGCTTACAAGATCCGCGCCAATTTGGCTCTGGCAATCCAGGAGCCACCAATGTTCTACGTAGTGGCAATAAGAGCGCCGCTATCTTGACCTTGTTCGGCGATGCCTTGAAAGGCTGGGTCGCTGTGTATATTGCACAAAGCTTCTTCCCGCAGATTGGTACAACTGGTTTCGCTTTAATCGGTATCGCTGCCTTTTTAGGCCATATTTATTCTTGCTTTTTGAAATTTAAAGGCGGTAAAGGCGTGGCCACTGCGATTGGTGTTTTATTTGCCTTACAGACCTGGTTAGCAGGCGTCACGATTGCTATCTGGATCCTGATTGCTGTGCTCTTCCGCTTCTCTTCCTTAGCGGCCATCGTAGCTTCAGCCAGTGCCCCCGTGATTTACGCACTGATGAGCTTATCTAGTGGTGACTTTGTGATGAGCTACTTCTTAAGCTTTGTGTTTATCGCCGCCATGTTGATTTATAAGCACAAGAAGAATATTCACAACTTATTACATGGCAAAGAATCGAAAATCGGCTTTTCGAAAGACAAAGCGAGCACACCGCCAGTGGCGCGCATGAGTAAAAAGACCAAGGCGTCTAAGAAATAAAGCGGCTTTATATGTAGAATGGGATAGAGCAACTGGTGTGCGTAGCTTAGTCTCGAACACCAGCGAAAGCCCTTGATCTGATTAAATCTGCGCCAGATCCCAGCGCGGCCGCACACTAACATTGTATTCCCGCTTCGACAAGTCAACTAAGCCTGCCTTCACGCGCTCACTGGCCGCATGCGCAATCATGGCGCCATTATCGGTACAGAGTGCATGTGGTGGGAAAAATACCTCACCTGAAATCTTGCGCATCTCATCTTTTAAAAACTGACGCACTTCCAGATTTGCACCTAAGCCACCCGCCACAACCAAGCGCTTTAGACCAGTTTCTTTCATGGCTGTAATCGCTTTAAAACCTAA
>CAZIKJ010000302.1:0-18526 GCA_964539685.1 uncultured Pelistega sp. | reverse complement strand
CAAGAGTTAATGAGCTTGGGTTATGCTGATACTTGGCAACGTAGCCAAGAAATAAAAGATTTTTTTGCTAAGGAAAATTATGGCTAAAAAAATGACTGAGTCAGCGGCGAATGCTCTGCTGAATGGGGGGGAACTACAGCTTAAAGCCAGTGAGCAGGACAAAACACAGAGTCAAGCAGAAGAAGTAGGCTTGAGTTTTTTCGTAGCAGACTGTGATAAAGCACGCAATCGCTCGGCTATTTTGCGAGCTTTGGCTAAGGCCGTAGATTATCCCGTGTTTTTCGGTAGTGATATGGACGCCTTGTTGGATTGTCTCAGTGAAACTGTGGATGAGCAGAAAAAAGGCGTAGTACTTTGGATTCAGCAACTGCATTCAGGTGACCCAAGTTTGACTGAGGATGTTGCGCAGTTGCAGCAAGTTTTAGAAGAAACATTTGCCTACGCGCAAGAAAAGAAAAAAGTGTTTGCCTACTTTATTGAGCATGTCGGCAAGCACAGCGCTCCGGAACCAGGCGTCGCACCACAACCCTATGCTGAGGGTTAAATTCTTCACTATGCTTGGTTTTTATGCGTTGCGAAAGAACTGCTTAAAGCCAATTTAATAAGGCAGCGGTTGCACTCGCTAAGGCTAAGCCAGCGGTTTCGGTGCGCAAGACGCGATCACCAAAACGCACAGGAAGCGCACCATGTTTTTGCATGAGTGTGCTTTCTTTTTCAGACCAACCGCCTTCAGGACCCACAAAAAGATGAATCTCGCGTGGCTCTGGTAGCGATAAGAGATGCTCACGTAAGGCTATGCTACTGTCTGGGTCACATAGGTAGCTTTGTTGTGTTGCATCTCTGGCTTCCGTGCTCAGGGTTTGCAGGCATTGGTTCAAGCCCTGTACGGGGTCAAGTTGTAGTAGTTGATTGCGGCCACATTGTTCACTGGCTCCTTGGGCGACTGCTTGCCAGCGCTGCTGCCGCTTTTCCAGGCGGGCTCCTTCAAGATTGAGCACACTACGCTCTGCTTGAATAGGAATCAGGCGGTGGACACCAAGCTCGGTGGCTTTTTCAATAATCCAATCCATCTTGTCACCACTCGCCAAGGCTTGCACCAAGGTAATTTGCCCCTTAAGAGCGTGGTTATGGGGATCGAAGTGGAAAAGTTCCGCTTGAGCCACGCCTTGTTGGAAGCGTAAGTATGCATGAAACTGCCCTTCAATCCCATTGAAAAGCACAATTTCCGTGCCTTCACGTAGACGCAAAGCACGACCCGCGTGATTTGCTACCGCAGGTGGTAAATCAACAGTTTGGCCCAAACTCATTGGAATTGGACAGAAAAAACGTGGTAAAGCCATTCTTCGCTGTAGGAAAGTTATACAATGCTAAAATTATACGTTGAAAAAATTGTTTAGATACTTATTACAGGACTCTAATGAATACTCAATCAAGCATGCAGCAGTCGGTACAGCCTACAGTTTTAGCGAATGCTATCCGTGCACTTTCTATGGACGCGGTACAACAAGCTAATTCTGGTCACCCAGGTGCACCTATGGGGATGGCTGAAATTGCCGTTGCTTTATGGACTCGTCATCTACGCCATAACCCTAAAAATCCAAACTGGTTTGACCGTGATCGTTTCGTTCTCTCGAACGGCCATGGCTCAATGTTGATTTATTCTTTATTGCATTTAAGTGGTTATGATTTATCCATTGAGGAATTAAAGAATTTCCGCCAATTACACTCTAAAACACCAGGTCACCCTGAAGTGGGAATTACCGCAGGTGTGGAGACGACCACAGGACCTTTGGGGCAAGGTATTGCGAATGCGGTAGGTTTTGCACTGGCAGAATCCTTATTAGCAGCCGAATTTAATCGTCCTGAGCATGCGGTTGTGGACCACTTCACCTATGCATTCGTCGGCGATGGTTGCTTGATGGAAGGCATCTCACACGAAGTTTGCTCACTTGCCGGCACCTTGAAATTGGCTAAGCTGATCGTGCTGTACGATGATAATGGTATCTCGATTGATGGTCAGGTCGATAATTGGTTTGCTGATGATACGCCGAAGCGCTTTGAGGCGTATGGTTGGAATGTAATCCGCAACGTGGATGGCCATGATATTGATGCGGTGGATCAAGCGATTGCGCAAGCTAAACAATATGCTTTAGCTGGTAATACAGGCCCAACCTTAATCTGCTGTAAAACTGAAATTGGTAAGGGTTCACCAAATATGGTGGGCACTGAAAAAGTTCACGGCTCACCGCTTGGTGCTGCTGAGATTGAACTGACCCGTAAAGCGATTAACTGGGATAGCCCTGCATTTGAAATTCCAAGTGAGATTGCCCAAGCCTGGAATCATGATCAAGCGGGTGCGAGCGTTGAAGCAGAGTGGGATAAGGTATTTGCCGCTTATGCGCAAGTGTATCCAGAGCTAGCCGCTGAACTCAGTCGTCGCATGAAGGGGGATTTACCCGCAGACTTTGAGAGTAAGTTTGGTCAATATATTCAAGAGACTACTGCTAAAGCTGAAACCGTGGCTTCACGTAAGGCGTCACAGTTCGCTATTGCAGCATTGGCTGACATCTTGCCTGAGTTCTTAGGTGGCTCTGCTGACCTGACAGGATCTAACTTTACGGACTGGAAAGGTGTCACGGCTGTACGTGCTGGACAAGCAGGTCGCCACATCAATTACGGTGTGCGTGAGTTTGGTATGGCGGCGATGATGAATGGCGTAGCCCTGCATGGTGGTTACTTACCATTTGGCGGTACCTTTCTGACGTTCTCAGATTATTCTCGTAATGCCATTCGTATGGCGGCCTTGATGAAGCAGCGTGTCGTGCATGTCTTTACCCATGACTCGATTGGGCTCGGTGAGGATGGCCCAACCCATCAATCGATTGAACATGCAGCAAGTTTGCGTCTGATTCCGAACTTGGATGTATGGCGTCCATGTGATACGGTTGAGACGGCGATTGCTTGGCAATCTGCCGTGAGCCGTCCCACAAGCTTAGGTATGGCTGTGCAAGCCGGTGGTCCAAGCGCCTTGTTGTTGTCACGTCAAAACCTCGCGTTTGTTGAGCGTGACGCTCAGACCTTGGCCCAGGTTTCTCGTGGTGGCTATGTCCTACGTGATGATGCCGCCGCTAAGGCCGTTATTATAGCCACAGGTTCAGAAGTTGAGCTCGCTCTCAAAGCACAAGCGCAACTTCAAGAAGAAGGCATTGCGGTACGTGTTGTATCGATGCCAAGTACTAATGTCTTTGATCGCCAAGCTAAAGACTATCGTGATAGCGTCTTACCACAAGACCTACCATGCGTAGCTGTGGAAGCAGGCTGCACAGGCGGTTGGTACAAATATACAGGTCGTAATGGCGCTGTTGTTGGGATTGACTCTTATGGTGAATCAGCACCAGCAGGCGTATTATTTAAGCATTTTGGTTTAACGGCAGAGAATGTTGCTCAAGCCGTCAAGCAGGTTTTATAACTAGGAGATTATGCAATGACAATCCGTGTTGCAATTAATGGCTACGGCCGTATTGGTCGTAATATTTTACGTGCTCACTATGAAGGTGGCAAAAAGCACGATATCGAAATCGTCGCAATTAATGACTTGGGCAACCCAGCAACGAATGCACATCTAACCCAATACGACACAGCACATGGTCGCTTCCCTGGTACGGTTACAGTAGAAGGTGATTACATGGTAGTGAATGGCGATAAAATTCGCGTATTAGCTAACCGTAACCCAGCCGAACTACCTTGGGGTGAGTTGAAGGTTGACGTTGTTCTTGAGTGTACTGGTTTTTTCACCACCAAAGAAAAAGCCTCAGCTCATATCGCAGGCGGTGCTAAGAAAGTCATTATCTCTGCTCCTGGCGGCAAAGATGTTGATGCAACTGTTGTTTTCGGTGTCAACCATGATGTATTGAAAGCTAGCGATACTGTGATTTCTAATGCGTCTTGCACCACGAACTGCTTGGCCCCATTAGTTAAGCCTCTACACGAAGCAATTGGCGTTGAGACAGGTTTGATGACAACGATTCACGCCTACACGAACGACCAAGTACTTAGCGATGTTTACCACGAAGACTTACGTCGTGCACGCTCTGCCACAATGAGCATGATTCCTACCAAAACAGGAGCAGCCGCTGCTGTAGGTTTAGTATTACCTGAATTGAATGGCAAGCTTGATGGTTATGCAATGCGCGTACCAACCATCAACGTATCTATGGTTGACCTAACATTCATCGCTTCACGTGACACAACTGTTGAAGAAGTGAATAGTATCCTGAAGAAAGCCTCTGAAGAAGGCCCACTAAAAGGCATTCTTGCATACAACTCTGCACCATTAGTTTCAATCGACTTTAACCATAACCCAGCATCAAGCACATATGATGATACCTTAACTAAAGTATCTGGCCGCTTGGTAAAAGTGGGCTCTTGGTATGACAACGAGTGGGGCTTCTCTAACCGTATGTTAGATACCACTGTTGCATTAATGACAGCGAAGTAATTGCTCTGTCTTTAGCGTAACAATATAACGGCACACTGAAGTTTAGGGTGCCGTTTTTTCTACAGATTTACAGGATTAAAAAAAGATGCTTAAGGTAAAAACATTATCCGCATTAGCACAAGCAGGTGAATTAAAAGGTAAACGCGTATTTATTCGTTCAGACTTAAACGTACCTTTTAATGATAAGGGTGAAATCACCGAAGACACACGCATTCGTGCCTCAGTACCAGCGATTCAAATGGCGCTTGATGCAGGCGCTGCTGTGATGGTGACTTCACATTTAGGTCGTCCAATTGAAGGTCAAATTAACCCTGGTGATAGTTTAGAGCCTGTGGCTCAACGTCTATCAGCGTTGATGGGACGTGAGGTTAAGCTTGTGCAAAACTGGCTTGAGGGTGTGGAGCTTAATCCTGGCGACGTAGTCCTACTTGAAAACTGCCGCTGTAATGTTGGCGAGAAGAAAAATAGCGAAGAATTATCTCAGCAGATGGCCGCATTATGTGATGTGTATGTGAATGATGCATTCGGTACTGCGCACCGCGCCGAGGCGACGACACATGGGATTGCTCGCTTTGCCAATGTTGCTTGTGCAGGTCCTTTGTTAGAAGCTGAGTTAATTGCTTTAGGTCGCGCGTTGAAAGATCCTAAGCGTCCCTTAGTGGCGATTGTCGGTGGTTCTAAAGTATCCACTAAGCTGTCAATTTTGCAATCCTTGGCTGAAAAGGTAGATCAACTCGTTGTGGGTGGAGGTATTGCCAATACTTTTATGTTGGCCAATGGCTTAAATATTGGTAAATCACTAGCAGAGCCAGATCAAGTGGATCAGGCACGCGCAGTGATGCGCATGATGGAAAATCGTGGTGCCAGTGTACCGATTCCAAGCGATGTGGTGGTTGCCAAAGAGTTCTCAAGCACTGCTGAAGCCACCGCAAAATTAGCCACAGAAGTCGCTGACGACGATATGGTGTTCGATATCGGTGAGCAAACCTCTCAGGTATTAGCAGAAATTCTCAAGAAAGCAGGTACGATTGTGTGGAATGGTCCAGTCGGCGTGTTTGAGTTTGATGGTTTTGCCGCTGGTACTGCAGCGATTGCGCGTGCGATTGCTGAGTCTGATGGTTTTTCAATTGCGGGTGGTGGTGATACCTTAGCCGCTATTGCGAAGTTTGATATTGCTGATAAAGTAGGCTATATCTCAACAGGAGGTGGTGCTTTCTTAGAGTTTTTAGAAGGTAAAGTACTACCAGCAGTGGAGATCTTAGAGCAACGCTATGTGTCGTAATTATGCGCTAGATTAGAAAAGCGATGAGCTTGCAACTCGGCTTGCTTTAATGCCTTAACTGCTTCACAGCGAGTATACTCATTGAGTCTAGCAATATTGTTTCAAAAAAGGTCACGTTTTTAATACAAATGTGACCTTTTCCCTCTATACTTGATATTAATTAAAGTTGATATGGGCAAATATAATAAGGCCATGCACTAAAGGGAGTTGGAGATGAGTCGGATTAACAAAGTATTAGCAGGTTTGTTTTTATCAAGTATCGTCTGCTCGGTTCAAGCGGCAGCCATTGAAACATTTAGTCCATTAGGTGATGTCGCCGAAGTCTACAATATTAAAGTGGGTTTTGCTGAGCCCGTGATATCGCTAGGCCGAACTGATTCTCCTGCGCCAGTCTTAATTGAGTGTAATGGTCAGGCGCTTAACGGTGATGCAAAGTGGGCAGATACTAAGAACTGGCAACTGGATTTACTACAACCCTTAGGTTCAGGTATGGACTGCCATGCCAGTGTAAATCCAGAGTTTACGGATGTTAAAGGTAAGCCGCTTGCTAAGGTTGCTCCTATGCGCTTTAGCACAGGCGATATTCGCTTGAGAAATACCCGTCCGTGGGCAGATTCTACTGTGGATGAAGATCAGGTTTTTGTCCTAAATTTCGATACCCCTGTCAAACCTAGCTCCTTACAAGAAAAAGCGGTGTGTGCTATCGACGGTATTGGTGAACAAGTGCCCGTGCGTCTTATCGAAGGTAAAGATCGTGAGGCTATTCTCGAAGACTTGTACTACGCTGATAATGAGAAGAATAATTTAAATTTAGTGCAATGTAGTCGCAATTTACCTACACAAGGCAAAGTAGCCTTGATTATTCAAGCAGGTTTAGAATCAGAAAAGGGTTGGTTCAACCGTAAACCCATTAGTGTAAATTACGAAGTGCGCGGACCATTTACCGCCTCAATGGTGTGTACTCGAGCTAAGCCGAATGCCTTTTGTTCTCCATTAGGCGATATTGATGTGCGCTTTAATAGCCCAATTAAAGCACAAGATAGTCAGTTAATTAAGTTGACGATTGATGGCAAAGAAGTCGCACAGGAAGTCAATTACGCAGGGGACAGCCGTTTTAATGATACTGCGGTGCATGGCATTACCTTTAAGGGTCCGTTTACACCGAATGGTACTTTATTGTTGACCTTACCTAAAGGCCTGCGAGATGATGCAGGCCGTGCTTTGGCGAATGCAGATAAATTTCCTATCACGAGTAAATTAGATAATTTTCCTTCCCTACTAAAATTTGCTTCTGGTAACTTCGGTATTATTGAAACCTATGCTGAAGCTGAGCCAGGTGCTGACTTAAACCAACAGCCGGCCCTTGTGCCATTAACCATCCGAAATATTGAAAAAGATTTTAAGCTTAAAGGCCTGGCTTATGAGGCTGGCAAGGTAGCGGTTCTGAATGTTAAGAATGACCAAGAGGCTATACGCTGGATGGGTCTAATGGATCGATTTGAAAGCGGTAAGATGCGGCTTAGTAATATAGAGCGCGTCCTAAAAGGTTTAGATTTAAACTATAATGAAAGTACAGAAGCTGAAATTGATGTACGTAATTTTTCACTCTTAGCTAAGCATAAAGAGGTGGCGCAGATGCAGTTGCCTAGTTTGGCTGACAGTAAGAACGAAGCTGAAGTGATTGGTATCCCGATCAATAAACCTGGGTTTTATGTATTAGAGGCTAGCTCAACAACATTAGGTAAAAATCTCACCGAAACAGGTGAGCCGATGTATGTGCGCAGTACGGTGTTAGTGACTAACTTATCAACGCATCTGAAATGCAGCAATGCAGGCGCCTTGGTTTGGGTAACTCGTCTTAATGATGGGCAGTCAGTCAAGAATGCGCAAGTTCAGCTCTTCAAAGATGATGGTAGTGTTATTGCTAAGGGTACGACCAATGATCAAGGCGTCTTTCAGTATGATGACAAGATTGTTGATTGCTATAAAGTCTGGGCGAGTACCCGAATTGCTGCTGACCATCCACAAAGCTATGGTCAAGCCGATTACTCTCTAGTCTCAAGTAGCTGGAATGATGGTATCCAAACTTGGATGTTTAACTTACCCAATGAGTACAATTATTCAAATTCAGGTAGTGATCCACAACTCATCACTCATACGCTCTTAGATCGTACTTTATTTAGAGCGGGTGAAACCGTGTCGATGAAACACTATATTCGTCTACAAACGAAGGACGGTTTGGTCGCTCCTGTAAGTGGACGTGATCAATTACCGAATGAATTAGTGATTAATTTAGTTGCTTTAGATGAGGAAGTTCGTCAACCACTGAAATGGGTGAAAACCGCAAGTGGTAGTATGCAAGCCTTGAGTCAGTGGAAAATTCCAGAAAACAGTAAGAATGGTGTCTACCGTGTATCGTTAGAACATAATAATGGAGTGGTTGATAGCCAAGGTGATGCTGAGTTTAGGGTTGAAGAATTTAAGTTGCCTTTATTGACTGGCACGATTGCGCTGAGCAGTGAACAACAAGTCGGTACAATGCTGGTCAATCCACAAGTGGTCAATGCCAATATTCAAGTTAACTATATTGTTGGTGGTGGCGCTACTGAACTACCCATTCAAGTTTCGGCCATGTTAGTGCCTAATCAGCTGCAGTTTGATCAGCACAATCAATTCCAATTTAATGCCGTCTCGGAATCTTCATCAGAGGATTCGCAGCGCAAAATTATTATGGATAAGCAGGCGGCTAAATTAGACGCTAATGGGCAAGTCAATCTGCAAATTAAAGATATATTAAAGCAGGCACAAGCCAGTGATTTGATTGTTGAAGTGAGCTTTATGGATCCGAATGGTCAGATTCAAACACTTTCACAGACTGCTTCCCTAGTGCCATCAGCCGTGCTAGCCGGGATTCAAGCCGAGTATGCTTACTTACCGAATAAGGAAGCTAATTTTCAAGTGTTGACGATTGATCCTCTCGGTAAAGTACAAGCCAATATACCAGTGAGTGTTAAGGCGACACGTAGTGATTATTTAGTCGTACGTAAGCGTTTACTCGGTGGTTTCTATTCTTATGATTACCAACAATTTAGTGAAAATTTAGGAGAAATCTGCCAAGGCGTAAGTGATGAATATGGTCGCTTCGTATGTAAAGCTGCACTTAATTATAAGGGTGAGATTACCTTGATGGTGAGCGTGGAAGATGCGCAGAAAAATAGCTACGTCGCTCAAGCCAGCACCTATGTGGATGAGTGGGCATACTGGTTGGGCTTAAGCGATACGGATCGTACGGACGTTATCGCGAATAAGGCAAGCTATGAGGTTGGCGAAGAGGCGGTATTTGACGTGCGTATGCCGTTCCAAGAAGCTAGCGCTTTAGTAGCCATTGAACGTGAAGGTGTGATTGATTACCGCATTATGCCTCTAGGTAAAGAGAACTCAAAGTTCACCTTAAAGATTGAACCCGAGTGGGCACCGAATGCCTATGTCTCTGTCTTAGCAGTGCGTGGTCGTATCCGCGGTGAGCGTGGTGACTCTGGTGTGGTTTGGGGTAATGATCCAGGACAGTCAGGTGGTGCGAACGCCTTAGTTGATCTCGCTAAGCCTTCATTCCGTTTTGGCGTCGTGGGTTTCTCGGTCTTTAATCCCGAGCAGCAATTGAAACTGAACTTGCAGATGGATAAGCCTGGTTATCAAATTCGCCAGAAAGCCAAGGTCGCGATTGAAGGACAATTTGCTGATGGCAAACCTGCGGCTAAGGCCAATGTGGCCGTATTCGTGGTGGATAAGGCATTGTTAGAGTTGTCTCCAAATAACACCACAGATCTGTATAAGGCCATGATGCGGGAACGTCGTTTAGATGTAGAAACCGCCACTGCCCAATCCGAGGTGGTAGGACGTCGTCATTATGGTCGCAAAGCTATCCCCGCTGGTGGTGGTGGTGGCCGCGCACCGACCCGCGAATTGTTTGACTCCTTGATCTTTTGGCAGGGTGATGCCGTGCTTGATGAGCAGGGTAAAGCTAATGTGGAATTTACTTTAAATGATAGTATTAGCAAGTTTGAAGTAGTAGTGGTGGCAGATTATGCTCAAGATAAATTTGGGCAGGCGAAACTTGACTTTGTGAGTACCCAAGATCTGCAATTGATTTCTGGTTTGCCATTACTGTCACGTGATCGAGACCAGTTCCAGGCTCCATTGACTTTGCGTAATGCAACAGCGCAAGAGATGCAAGTTACCGTCAAGGCCAAAGCACTCAGAGGGGGTAAACCGATTCAGAGCTTCGCTGATCAACAAGTCACCTTGCCAGCGAATAGTTCGCAGACCTTGTATTGGGAAACTTTACCGATTCAGATGCTAGATACGGATACACGTCAGACCATTAATTGGCAGTTCGATGCGCAGGCAAGCACAGGTGCACGTGATAGTATTCGCGTGAAGCAAGATGTGGTGAGCCATGTGCCCGTGACGGTACGTCAGTCTGAATTAATGTCCGTACCATCGGGTGAGATGATACCTGCACTCGATGTACAGCTACCTAAGAATGCCTTGCGCTTGAATGATAAGTGGCGTGGTGGTTTGCAAGTGAATCTGCAACCAACCTTAGCGACTAGCTTAGAAGGGGCACGACAATTTTTTATTGATTACCCATACACGTGCTACGAACAGCGTTCTTCGATTGCCATTGGTTTAAATAGCCAGGAACGCTGGAATGCTTTGATGGATGAAATTAATGTGCATCTTGATGAGCATGGTTTAGTGAAATACTTCCCTTCAGGATATATGCATGGTAGCCCTATCTTAACGGCGTATCTATTGTCTGTCACGGCGGATGCCCGTAAATTAGGTTGGGATTTCAAATTGCCTGAGCAAGCACAAGAGCGTATGTTAAATGCCTTGGAAAAAGTGGTAAACGGTAACTTGCCCATCTATGATTGGATGCCTAAAGAAGGTAATAGCCGTCTGCGCTTGAACTTGATTGCTGCCTTAGCTCGTTACAATATGGCTACGGTGAACATGATAAATCGCTACTCAATTGACCAAAGCTACACCAGTGATAGCTTGCTCGATTTGTATACGATTATACGTAGCTTCCAGTCATATCCTAATAAGCAGGAGCAGCTAAAAGCCATCAGTCAAGCAATTGCTCAACGCTTAGATCGCCAAGGTACGCAAATCGTTTTTCACGAACGTGAAGCAATGGATGGTTTATGGTGGATGATGATTGACCGCCGTGTCATGCAAGCTAAGTTGCTATTCGCCATGATGAATGAGCCAGCTTGGGCTAAAGATATCCCATACTTAGTACGAGGTTTAGTGAAATCGCAAGACCGCGGACATTGGGGTACAAGCACAGGTAATCTTTGGGCAATTTTAGCGATGAACTATTTCACGCAAAACTTCGAGAAGGTACCTGCTGAGGGCCATGTGAATATGAGTGTCAGCGGTTCGGACTACGCTGAAGCTAATACTTGGGAAAATTTAGGTGTAAAACAACGAGTTCTTGCCCCATGGCGAGGCGATGCCCCAGCTAAATTAGATCTGAGTTTGCAAGGTAAGGGGCGCGTCTGGGCTACTGTTTCAGCCCTAGCAGCTGTGGAGAACACCGAAGCACAATATGCTGGTTATAAGATCAAGAAGACTGTCGAACCTATTTCACAAGCCGTAAGTGGAGAGTGGCGAGTCGGCGATACCTATCGCGTTCGCTTAGAGATTGATGCGGCAAGTAGCATGACGTGGGCGGTCGTAAGTGATCCTATTCCTGCTGGTGCAAGTATTTTAGGTGGTGGTTTAGGACGTGACTCGATCATTGAGAATCAGGTGCAAGAGTCTGATTGGTGGTCTGGGCCTAGCTTTATTGAGCGCAAGAGCGAAGTCTATCGCGCATATTACGGGTATTTGCCGAGTGGTCAGCATACGCTTGAATATGCTGTGCGTTTAAATACTGTCGGTAATTTCGTCTTGCCAAGTACACGTGTTGAAGGACTCTATGCACCAGAGACATATGGCGAGTTGCCGAATGCCACGATGCAAGTGAAGGCACAATAACGCCAGCTTATGAAAAGAGGTATGGCACTGGCCCGTCTGTCTAGGCTCTTGCTTGGATTGGCTTGCTTAGTCTTGGTATGCTATGTGCTGATGCGGGGGTATGCCGCAACACTTAGCGTACCAAGCTTTGCTAGCGTAAAGCAACAGAATATCAGCTCTTATGTAGCGCTCTTGGATCGACAAGGGCAGATGATAGAGCAAGTCAGGGAGAATTTTGTTGAGCGACGACTGGAATGGTTTGCGCTTGAAGACTTCTCACCTGAGATTATTCAGGCGGTGCAAGATTCTGAGGATCGACGCTTTTTTTCGCATTGGGGTGTTGATTATTTAGCCTTATTTCAGGCCAGTCTAGATCATGTGCGAGGCCAAGCGCAACGAGGTGCTTCAACTATTACCATGCAATTGGTGGGCTTATTGCTGGAGACAAGTAAGCAAGGACGCCGTGGTTATGGTGAGAAACTACAGCAAATTATGTATGCACAGAGCCTTGAGATGGCCTGGAGTAAAGAAGAAATTCTTGAAGCGTATTTAAATCTTGTGCCCTTAAGGGGTGAGACCCTTGGCGTGCCCAGTGCTAGCCGAACCTATTTCCAGAAATTTCCTACCGGCTTAAATCAGGCTGAGTCTGCGATTTTAGCGGCTATGCTCAGAGCGCCGAATGCGAGCCCAGAGCGCTTAACACAACGAGCTTGTGGTTTGCTTGAATACCGTGGCCGCTCATGTCAGTTTCTATCACGTATTGTCGATAATGCAGTGCGTAATCCTCAGGTGAACATGCCTGCCGATATTCATCTCGTCCCTCATTTTGCACGCCGTTATCTAGCCCTCAAAGGAAACAATACGCCACTTGCGGGTCAAGCATTCCGCACCACTATCTATCGTCCCTTGCAGGAGTTTACCGTGCAACGTGTGCAACAACGCTTGCAAGAGTTATTTGCCCATCAGGTGCAAGATGCGGCGGTGGTTGTGCTGCATAATCAAACCGGTGAGATTCTCACCTATGTGGGTTCCTCTGGTCAATTAACCACGGCGCAGCATGTCGATCATGCCCAAGCCTTACGGCAAGCGGGCTCCACCTTAAAACCTTTTTTATATGCACAAGCGATTGATGAGCAAAGAATCACGGCTGCTTCTTTATTGAATGATGCGCTATTAAATCTCTCTGAGCAAACTGGCCTGTATGTACCACAAAATTATGATCGTCATTTTCGTGGTTGGGTCTCAGTACGTACTGCCTTAGCTTCATCACTGAATATCCCTGCCGTTAGGTTGATGACCATGGTTGGCGCGGAGCCATTCTGGCGGGTCTTAAAGCAACTCGGTCTGCCTTTGAATCAAGAGGCTGAGTTCTATGGATATAGCCTAGCCTTAGGTAGTGCAGATATTGATTTATTAAGCCTAACTAATGCTTTTCGAGCCTTGGCTAATCAAGGTATGTACAGTCCTGTCCAATGGTTCTTGAGTGATTCTCCGCTCGAGCAGGGGAGCGAAACACTTGCGAATGCGCTTGAACAAGAGGGTGAGGTGCTTGTGGATGAGCCTGCTCTAGAACCGAATACTGAAACGCTTGCTTTAGCTGTTGAAGAAGGTAGGGCTAGCGCTGAGCAACGTGTGTTTAGCCCTGAGGCAAGCTGGATTGTGGGCAATATCCTATCAGATCGTCAAGCTCGCGCGATTACATTCGGTTTAGACAGTGCCTTAAGTACGCCATTTTGGTCGGCCGTTAAAACTGGGACAAGTAAAGATATGCGCGATAATTGGACGGTAGGTTGGTCATCGCATTATACGGTTGGCGTGTGGGTCGGTAATAGTAGTGGTGCCAGCATGCGTGATATTACAGGGGTCTCGGGCGCAGGACCGATTTGGCATGATGTGATGCAGTATTTACACAAGGAGTATGCTAGTTTTGCACCCACTCGACCGCAGAATGTTGTTGAGCAAGAACTGAGCTTTCAAGAGAATCTAGAACCTAAACGCCTAGAATATTTTATGCCAGGCACACAGATGCGTGAAGTGCGTTTGGCCGATACCTTGCAAGTCCAAAGTCGCTTGTTCATTGAAACACCCGCTGATAATATGATTATTGCCTTGGACCCAGACATTCCCATGTCGCAGCAGAAAGTCTTATTGCATGCCAAGCAATTAGGCGGTGCTGTGCAGCAGCCCTTATGGTGGCGGGTGAATGGGGAAAAAGTCAGTGAAGATAATCCTTATGCCTTGGCAATTCTGCCAGGGCGCTATACGATTGAGTTAATGCAAGAAGCGGATCAAGTGCTGGATACGGTTAGCTTACAAGTAAGAGGGGCGCGATTAAAATCAGCTGCGGATGAAAAGTCTACGGATGATATGAGTGCTGAATAGAGCAAGCTAGCACGATAAGGAAAAAGCATACAATAAGACGATGTGATGAAAGCTTAAGTGCGCTTGGATGGCACTTAAGATAGTCGATGGAGATTTAAACTATGAGTGAAAATTTACGTGTTGGTGTGGCGCAGTTTCCCGCCAGTAATGAGATTCAAGAGAATAAGCAGTTTATAACTGAACTTGTGCAGAAAGCCTCAGATCAAGGTGTTGAATTATTAGTATTGCCTGAGGCGTCTATGTGTTCATTTGCCTCTGACTTGCCAGTATTGCGTGAGATGGCGCAACAGCATAGCCCAGGATTTATACAGTTTATAACTGAGTTAGCGCAGCAACATACCTTGAATATTATCGTAGGGGTGTTGAGTCTGGGTGAGGATAGCAGTGAGCAGCGTGTGAGCAATCAGCTCTTGTTCATCAATTCTGATGGCAAGGTACAGCATGCTTACTCTAAGATCCATGTCTATGATGCGTTTAAATTTAAAGAATCAGACAAGGTTAAACCCGCTGAGCTTTATGATGATGGGCGTGAGTTTGTGTTGATTAAGCTGAAGGGCTTTACCATTGGTTTGATTAATTGCTATGACTTACGTTTCCCAGAGCTGGCGCGTGAGCTCGTTACTCGTGGTGCAGACATCTTGAGCGTAAGTGCCAATTGGATTCCAGGGCCATATAAGGAGATGCATTGGGATGTGCTCTTAAGAGCAAGAGCGATTGAGAATACCAGTTATGTATTAGCCAGTGGGCAAACAGCCCCGAAAGGCGTGGGGCAAAGTATGATTCTCGACCCGATGGGTATTACATTGGCAGGGTGTGGCGAGCAAGCGGGTGTGTGCGTGTATGACTTAAGCCATGAGCGGATAGCGCAGGTGCGTGAGCTCTTGCCTTGCTTGGCTAATCGTCGCCTGAAATAGCGGCTCGCATCAAGATCAGGCCTTACTCTTTAGTGAAGCTCGTGTTTCCTTGGTTCAATGGCTTTTCAATTAGCGAACTTTTACGGGCTTAAACTTCGAAACTCCCCCTATTTACGGCAATAAAACGTAAAATACGAGGATTACTAAATTTTAGATAATTTGTTTAGGAGAATTGAACATGGCATTAGTGTCAATGCGCCAATTATTAGACCATGCAGCTGAACATGGTTATGGTATCCCTGCTTTTAACGTGAATAACTTAGAGCAAGTTCAAGCGATTATGGAAGCGGCTAAGGAAACCAATAGCCCAGTGATTATGCAAGCTTCTGCTGGTGCTCGCAAATATGCAGGCGAAGGCTTTTTGAAGTATCTAATTCAAGCGGCGGTTGAGTCTTACCCTGAAATTCCAGTGGTGATGCACCAAGACCACGGTCAATCTCCAGAAATTTGTAAGGGCGCGATTGATTTAGGCTTCTCAAGCGTAATGATGGACGGCTCGCTCATGAGCGATGGTAAGACCATTGCTGACTATGAGTATAACGTTGACGTCACTAAACAAGTGGTTGATATGGCGCATAAACTTGGCGTAACCGTTGAAGGTGAGCTTGGTTGCTTAGGCTCTCTAGAAACTATGCAAGGTGATAAGGAAGATGGTCACGGCGCTGAAGGTAAATTAACTATGGAGCAGTTATTGACTGATCCAGAGCAAGCCGCTGACTTTGTTAAGCGTACACAGCTTGATGCTTTAGCGATTGCGATTGGTACGAGTCATGGTGCGTACAAGTTTACCCGTAAACCGACAGGTGATATCCTTTCGATTCAGCGCATCAAAGAAATTCATGAGCGCTTACCAAACACCCACTTAGTGATGCACGGTAGCTCAAGTGTGCCACAAGAACTTTTAGCGGAAATCCGTGAGTTCGGTGGTGATATGAAAGAAACCTATGGTGTTCCAGTTGAAGAAATTCAAGAAGCGATTAAGTTTGGTGTGCGCAAAGTTAACATCGACACCGATATTCGTTTGGCCATGACTGGTGCAATTCGTCGCTTCTTACATGAGAATCCGTCGAAATTTGACCCACGTGAATACAATAAACCAGCTCGTGAAGCAGCTAAGCAAATTTGTATCGCGCGCTATAACGCCTTTGGTACATCAGGCAATGCCAGCAAGATTAAGCCTATATCGTTGCACGATATGGCGGCTGCCTATGCTGCAGGTAAGCTAGCACAACAAGTGAAATAATCGCTTGTGACTGAATAAATTTCCCGCCCCAACTTCGCTTGTGGGCGGGATTTTGTTTTATTAATAGTAAAATACACCCAATCTTTTATCCATGAGGCCTGACGTGAATCCATTGCATCAATCCAATCTCAAATCATTACCTTTAATTGCGCGTGGCAAAGTACGTGATATGTACGCTGTAGGTCATGATAAATTATTGATTGTGGCGAGTGATCGTATCTCTGCATTTGACGTGATCTTAGATGATCCCATCCCTGGTAAGGGACAAGTCTTAACAGAGCTCACAGAATTCTGGCTGAAGAAACTAGCTCATATCATTCCTAATCACGAAACCGATGTGCGCCCTGAAGATGTCGTCGCCCCCGATGAAGTGGAGCAGGTCAAGGGCCGTTCTATGGTGGTTAAGCGTCTGAAGCCCGTTATGGTTGAAGCAGTTGCCCGTGGTTATATTATTGGTTCTGGTTGGAAAGACTATCAAGCGACTGGTTCAGTCTGTGGTGTGCAACTACCTGCTGGCTTACAGCAAGCGAGCAAGTTGCCAGAACCGATCTTCACACCAGCAGCTAAGGCTGAACTGGGTGCTCATGATGAGAACGTGGATTTTGCGCATGTGGTGAATGCGGTAGGGCCTGAATTAGCAGAGCAAATTCGTGACGTTACTTTACGCTTATATCGTGAAGCAGCGGATTTTGCCGCAACTAAGGGCATTATTATTGCGGATACCAAATTTGAATTTGGTCTTGATGATAATGGTGTGCTTCATCTTATGGATGAAGTCTTAACGCCAGATTCGTCACGTTTCTGGCCAGCGGATAGCTACCAAGAGGGTATGAGTCCACCGTCATTTGATAAGCAATTTATTCGCGATTGGTTAGAAACTCAGATTTGGGACAAGACGCCACCGGCACCACGTCCTCCAGTAGATATCCTCGAGAAAACAGCGGCTAAATACCGTGAAGCCTTAGAACGCTTACGTGCTTAAGCAGTCACTGTGATTTTCGTCATATCATTATTACCAAAAAACCATTTGTGCGCAGAAGGAGTTGTTTATGACTGTCGCTAAAGTAGGTGTGATTATGGGCTCTTCCAGCGATTGGGAGGTCATGCAGAATGCCGTACGTATGTTAGAAGATTTTGGTGTTCCTTATAAGGCACAAGTTATTTCAGCACATCGTATGCCCCATGATATGGTGGAGTATGGTGCCCAGGCATACGAGCAAGGTATTCGTGCCATTATTGCTGGTGCTGGTGGTGCTGCACATCTGCCAGGTATGATGGCCGCTTTAACTGAGGTCCCTGTCTTTGGCGTGCCAGTGCCATCACGTTATCTGCGTGGTGAAGATTCGCTCTTATCGATTGTTCAGATGCCTAAGGGCGTACCTGTGGCAACATTTGCTATTGGTGAGGCAGGGGCTGCGAATGCCGCCTTACATGCGATTGCCACCTTAGCGATGACGGATCCCGATTTACGTGAGAAGCTGATCGCTTTTCGTACCAAACAAACTGAAGCAGCTCGTGCAATGAGTTTGCCCGCCATTGAGAAGTAGAAAGATGCGGCGCGTGAGATAAGCTTGCTGCTATTTAATGAATAGAGAGAAGTAAGCTGTTATATGAGCGTGCTAATCCTTGATGAATAAACTGTAATGAAAGAAAATACTCTTATCTCGCGTGATGCGATTGTGCAACCTGGTGAGTACCTTGGTATGTTGGGTGGTGGTCAACTTGGCCGCATGTTCTGTCACGCGGCTCAAGCAATGGGCTATAAGGTCGTGGTGCTAGAGCCGCAAGCAGCGAGTCCTGCAGGCAGCGTGGCTGAGCAAGAAGTGATTGCCGCCTACGATGATCAGCAAGGCTTAGATAGCATGCTTAACTTCACTCAGGTAGTGACCACAGAGTTTGAGAATGTACCTGCCGCCAGCTTGAAGCACTTATCTTTTTATGCTCGCGTTAGTCCTGCAGCAGCAGCCGTGGCTGTCGTACAAGACCGTATTGCCGAAAAAGCCTTTATCGCCTCACAAGGAATTGCTCTTGCTCCGTATGCTGAGGTACGCGAGATCGTTGATTTAGAGCAGGCCGTGAGTCATCTATTTCCCGGCATCTAGAAGGCGGCACGCGTAGGCTATGATGGTAAAGAGCAAGCGCGTGTGGCGTATCGAGTACGAGCCTTAGCGGCTTTCCGT
>CAZIKJ010000301.1:0-3949 GCA_964539685.1 uncultured Pelistega sp. | reverse complement strand
GAATTCTGCTATATTCTTACAAGTAGAGCTTACAGGATTAGGGGCAGTTGGCTCTGATCCAATGGAATTATTGCGTGATAGTATTCCTGGATATCAACAAGTGAAAAATCCGGAACCTGCTTTCTCACCCTTTGAAAGGTATGAATAAAAGATGCAACATATGAAAACTTGCTTAAAAATTGCCTTAGTGGCCTTGCCTAGCTTGCTATTAACCTTACCAACTGCACAAGCACAGAAGAAGCCAGCAAAACAGACGCAAGGCACTTTTGCTGATGGGATAGCTGCTGTGGTGAATACAGAAGTGATCACCATGCGTGAACTGAACAAGCGTATGGCAACGATGCGTATTTCTGGCAATAATACCCAAGCGCGCGAACAAGTATTGCAGAACCTTATTGACGAGCGCTTGATGAATATTCATGCCACGGAATTAGGTATTAATGTGACCAATCAGCGTATGGATGAGGTCTTACAGAATATCGCGGCACAGAATAATTTAAGTGTTGATGGCCTGCGTGCAGCCGCTAAACAGCATAATCTGAATTGGGATGATTATGTGGCTGACCTACGCAACCAAGTCAAGATGGAAGAGTTGCGTTCACGTGTGGTGCAATCGCGTGTGAATGTGACCGAATATGATGTGGATGCTTTCTTAGCACAGAATCCAACTGGTATGTATCCTGATCATAAGGGCACCTTAGTACAGCAAGCTCCAAGAACTGAGCAACGTGTTGTGGTTGAGCGTAGCTTTGATCCTAAAGCGATTGCCTTACAACATATTTTTATTCGCGTGCCCGACGGCTCTAACGATGAAATGGTCGCAGCGGCTCGTAAGAAAGCCAATGAAGCCCTTGCTAAGATTCGCCGTGGTCAAAGCTTTGCTGCCGTGGCCCGAGAATACTCTGAAGGTCCTGAAGCCGCGAATGGCGGTGATCTCGGCATCCGTATGAATGAAGATTGGCCTTCATTATTTATAAGTCAGACTCGCCGTGTGCGTGATGGTGGCACGACAAGTGTATTTAAGGCACCTAATGGCTTCCATATTCTGAGAGTGGTTGAGCGTCGTGGTGTGATTAATGAGCAACGCCGTACAGTGAACGTACAGGTAGCCACCCCACCTAGTTATCAATTGTCACCCAGAGAGCAGGCAGCACGCCAGACAGGTCCTGTTGATGTAACCGAATCGCATGTGCGTCATATTTTGGTACGTATTACACCAGTATTTTCTGACCAACAGGCGCAACAGCGAATTACCCAAGCGTACCAACGCTTACAAGCGGGTGAGGCCTTTGCCGATGTGGCCATGAAAGAGTCACAAGACTCTTCAGCCCCGCTAGGTGGTGATATTGGTTGGGTGACACCAGGTCAAGCTGACCCAGCATTCGAAGCTGCTGTGAATAACTTGCAGGTCGGACAGATTAGTCAGCCTATTCGTTCGGCTTTCGGTTGGCATATTATCGAAGTCTTAGATCGCCGCACGCAAGATAAGCAAACTGAAATTCGTCGTGGCTTAGCACGTGAAACACTTTACGCAGAGCAAGCCAATAATGTGCTGAATGACTGGTTAATGCAATTGCGTTCGCAGTCGTATATTGATAATCGTCTCACTGGTCAGAAAGCCCGCTAAATGGCACATCAAGCAAGAAAACGCTTTGGTCAGCACTTCTTAACTGACCAAAGCATACCCGAAGCGATTGTACGTGCGATTAATCCGCAGACAGACGATCTCGTGATTGAGATTGGACCTGGCCTATCTGCACTGACCGCGCCCCTTATGGCACACCTGAATCACTTAACTGTGGTTGAGATTGATCGCGACTTAGCGCACCGCTTACGCAATCAATATAGTCCTAAACGTCTCACTGTGGTCGAGGCGGATGCCTTAACCGTCGACTTTAGTCAATTTGGTACAGGCGTGCGTATCGTAGGCAATCTACCTTACAATATATCTAGTCCCATCCTCTTTCATCTCATGCAAGTCGCTGAGCATGTTCGTGATCAGCACTTTATGCTGCAGAAAGAAGTTATCGATCGTATGGTCGCAAAGCCTGGTGATAGTGATTACAGCCGCCTATCCGTGATGCTGCAATCTCGCTATAAGATGTACTCCTTATTTGATGTGCCGCCCGAGTGTTTTGACCCACCACCACGCGTGATGTCTGCCGTGGTACGCATGATTCCTCTCGGCGCAGATCGCCCTTGTCCTCAAAGCCCAGAAGCCTTCGCTAAGCTGGTCACTAAGGCCTTCGCCCAGCGGCGCAAGATGTTACGCCGTGGTTTAAGCGATTTAAAAATTGATTGGGAGCTGGTTGGCATTGCCGAGACATCACGAGCCGAGGATTTGAGTGTGGCTGACTATATTCGCTTAGCCGATTATTGTGTGGCAGAGCAGAAGCTCTAGATGAGTAAGTTTGAGTAGAAACTTTGAATAGAAACCCTAGACCAGTAACTCAGCGCAGAAGCTCTAGATGAGTAAGCTGGAGTAGAAACTCTTGCCCAGTACCGCTGAATAGAAACTTTAGAGTTGATAAACCCGCATCACATCCTGACAAGCCTGACGTAATAAATCATAGCTGTTCTGCATGGCTTGTGCTTGACCAATACCGCCTGGATTAATGCTGAAAGCGGCACTTAGCCCTTGCTCATATAAGGCTTGATAGCCTTCTTGTAAGCGCCCAGCGAACGCTATGAGAGGCTTATTGTGCCGCAGACAGAGTTGCCCAATCCCAGCGAGTGTCTTACCTTGCAAGGTTTGTGCATCAAGACTTCCTTCTCCCGTAATAATCAGATCAGCCTGCGCGATATATTGTTCTAGCTGAGTGTATTCAGCTAGTAGCGTCACGCCAGAGACAAATCTTGCCTGCAAAAAGCTTAAAGCCGCAAAACCAAGACCCCCAGCAGCGCCAGCGCCTGGCTGTTGCGCATAGTCCTGTTTGACTAATGGCCTGACGATATTCGCGAAGTGTTGTAGTACCTGATCAAGCTGCTGCACCTGTTCAGGGCTTGCGCCTTTTTGAGGGGCAAAAATATAAGCCGCACCATTCGGGCCATATAAGGGATTGTTAACATCGGCGGCGATAATAATTTCTAGGTTTTGTAGACGCGGGTCTAGACCACGGATATCAACACGATGAATGTGTTGCATGTAGGCAGGGATTGGTGCAGGAATAGCTTGCCCGTGCACATCTAGAAATCGCACACCCAGTGCATGCAACATGCCTAAGCCTGCATCATTGGTGGCGGAACCACCCAGCGTAAGCACTAAGCGTTCAATGGGGTAGTCCAGAGCATGTCGAATTAAGAGGCCTACACCATAGCTTGAAGCTTGAAATATATCTCGCTGTTCAGGAGGGATTTGTTGCAAACCAGCCGCACTGGCCATCTCGATAAAGGCCGTTCCTTGTTGCTCAAGAAGCGCCCAACTCGCCTCAATAGCGTGTCCCATCGCATTAACGGTTGGTGCCGTGATGACTTGGCAAGAAGGCACACTATAGGCCAAGCATTCAATGGTTCCTTCGCCACCATCGGCCATAGGAATGCCATCAAGCTGTGCGGTTGGTATTACCGCTAGAATACCTTCGCTGATCGCTTGTACCGCTTGGATAGCGGATAGGCTTTCTTTAAAAGAATCTGGGGCGACAAGTATCTTCATAAAGTCTATCCTGTATAGCATTTATTAAGAAGGCGAACATGGCTTAAGTAAGAACAAGCTAGACTAAAGACAGATTTTTAGACAGATTTTTAGCCTATTCAAGTTAAGTCTGTATAGCAGAAATTAACCTTAAGCTTTATTTATTTAGTCGTTAAGTCCTTTGCCAGGAGCAGACATATCCTTACGCTCAATGAGTTCAATCTTATAGCCATCAGGATCTTCGACAAAGGCAATCACGGTTGTACCACCCTTAACAGGACCTGCTTCACGCGTAACATTGCCACCAGCTTGTTTGAC
>CAZIKJ010000300.1:0-7140 GCA_964539685.1 uncultured Pelistega sp. | reverse complement strand
GAGCCCTGGCGCTGCTAGCGCTTGCCTTTGCATCTCGGTGCGTACAATTGGATGAATAATAGACTCTAAATTTTGTTTGGCCTGGGGATCCTGAAAAACCAATTCTCGCATGGCCGCTCGGTCTAAAGCGCGTTCCGTCGTTATTACTTGGCCCCCGAAGGCTTTTTCAATCGAATCAATCGCCAAGCCTCCTGCCGCTGTGGCATCACGGGAGATTTGATCGGCATCAATAATCGTCGCACCCCAAGTCTGGAAAAAGCCTGCCACACTAGATTTACCCGAGCCTATGCCGCCTGTTAAACCGATATAGTACTTATTCACGAAGATTCCAATACACTAATTTGCAAAAGTATCAAGCTCGCACAAATCATCCAGGGCCCAAAAGCAATCACGCGTATGGGGGCTTTGTGCGTAGCGCAGATGTTATGCATAAAAATGTACACCAATCCTAAGAGAGACGCTATCATTATTAAGTACAAACAAGAATAAACATCAAACCACAGTGCTAAAGCACTCAGCAGATTAATGTCACCTAAACCTATACCTTCCTTACCACTTAAGCGGCTCATGAGCTGAAAGCCTAGGCGTAACAGGACATAGACGCAAAGAGCGCGCTGTATATTCCAGATAGCACTCTCTTGGGGTGACACTATACTTGCCAATACTAAGCAAAGCGCTAGTAATAGGACCAGATGGCTTGGAATCAGATGGACTTTATAGTCTATGCTGGCAATTAATAAACCTAAAGCCAAACTGAATAATAAGCTGTTCAGGAGCAAAAGATTACGCCAATCAAAGAGATTACGCAAATCACTATGCAGAACGAAAGTATGGTGAGCGCCTTGACTCAAAAACTGCCCAGCTGCCAATAGGCTTAAGCAAACAAAAACTAGCCCTAAAACATACGGTGGCACTTGGCGCAAATGACTTTGTTGAACTCTTATATAAGCCTCATGCCGATACATACGGTATAGACCAAGAATCTGCCTTCTATAAACACCATTCAGACTGAAGACTATATTAAAGACAAGGGCCAAGCTCACGCTCAACAGCACTAGGCCTAGCTGTCCATTAATCATTCTGAATTTGACTTAATTTATACGCTAGCTCGGTAGCATTGCGTACAGCAAGCTTTTTAAAAATGCGCGCACGATGAGCCTCAACCGTGCGTTGGGATATGCCCAACTCATTAGCACAAAGCTTATTGGGCAGCCCTTGAGCGATGAGTTGCATGACCTCGTATTCACGAATTGTGAGGGTTTGCGCAACAGATTGGAATAAAGTCTGAGTCATGCTCTGCTCCTTAGATAAATGAGTAAATGATGGCAAGTCGATATGCGTAAATTTACCTAAAGAACAAGAGCGCAACAAGATGATACGGAAGTCACGGACTGATTTATCCGTGACAAAATAAAGCGCTTTGTAAAAATCAAAGCGCTCGCAGAAACAAGGGAGATTAGATATCTGATTCGATAGCCTTACTTAAAACCAAGCAGAACACTACTGCTTGGCTCTTCGACTAGATATCTAAGCTTGACAGCCTCACCCGCCCGGAAGGCTGAGGTTTTACGGCATGTTCTGATAAGGGATGAGACTTAGATTTCTAAGTTATCAATCAGACGCGTCGCACCTAGGCGCGCAGCGCCAAGCACAACAAGCGGCTCATTGTTTTTAATTTCATCCAAGCTAGGTACCTGTAGATCGCTCTGTTTACGCAATGCCATATAGTCAACATCCCAGCCACGATCAGCTAATTGTTTGCGTGCCGCATATTCTAATTGTTCACGCTCAAGCTCACCCGCTAAGATCTGATTTTTCACTTCGTTTAAAGCCGCATAAAGTTGTGGCGCCTCTTTATATTCATTCTCTGAAAGATAACGATTACGTGAAGAAAGAGCCAAACCATTAGCCTCTCGGACTGTCTCATGGGCATAGATCTCGACAGGTATTTGAAATTGACGGCACATGCTACGCACAATCATAAGTTGCTGATAGTCTTTCTTACCGAACACCGCTACTTTAGGCTGTACACAGGAGAAGAGCTTTAAGACAATCGTGGTGACGCCTTGGAAAAAACCAGGGCGAAACTCACCCTCTAAGATATCGCCTAAGCTATCAGGGGTTTGCACGCGGTAGCTCTGTGGTTCAGGGAACATCTCTTTCTCTGAAGGTGCGAATAGAACGTATACATCACGGCGCTCTTCTAACTTCGCAATATCGTCCTTTAAGGTACGTGGGTATTGGTCAAAGTCTTCGTTCGGACCAAACTGCAAACGGTTTACAAAGATACTCGCCACCACTGGGTCTCCTTGCTGACGCGCCATGCGCATTAAGGATAAGTGACCTTCGTGCAAATTGCCCATGGTCGGTACGAATGCTGTACGTAACTGTCCGCGCAATTGATCACGCAGTTCTTCAATAGAATGGACGACTTTCATGTCAGTTTTTTCCTTCTTTTTTCTTTAAGCTTTAATTAATGATTGGCATGAGTAGTGTACGTCAGACGTACATAGATAGGCGCATAAGGTTCGGCCTGGGTAATTTCTAATAAAGATTCTCTGGCTAATTCGAGCATAGCAATAAAGTGCACGACGATAACTGCCGTAGGCGCCCCCTCCTCGACACGCTCCATAAATAAATCGCTAAATTCCATAAAGCGCACATCGGCCAAGCGACGTAATATATGACTCATATGATCACGTACCGATAGCTGTTCACGCGTAATATGATGGCGTTGATTCAGCTTGGCTCGCTTTAAAATATCTAACCAAGCTTGACGCAAATCTTCAGGGTCAACATCAGGGAGCATAAGCTCGACATTGATATTGGTATGTGCCTGAGCACGTTCAAAGTCACGGCCAAGCTGGGGCAATTCATCTAGCTTACGTGCCGCTAATTTCATCTGCTCGTATTCAAGTAAGCGTCGCACCAATTCCGCACGTGGATCTTCCACCTCTTGGCCCGTATCACTCTTCTTCACAGGCAGTAACATACGCGATTTAATTTCTATCAGCATCGCCGCCATTAAGAGGTATTCAGCGGCCAATTCTAAGTTCTGATTACGGATTTGTTCCACATAGCTCATATACTGAGATGTCACTTCAGCCATGGGAATATCCAGTACATTAAAGTTCTGCTTGCGAATTAAATACAAAAGTAAATCTAGCGGCCCCTCAAATGCCTCAAGGAATATCTCCAAGGCATCAGGTGGAATATATAAGTCCTGTGGTATCGCAAACAAGGGCTCGCCGTATAGGCGTGCCAACGCCACCGAGTCAACCACATTGGGCGTACTATCGACCTCTGGATCTACTAGGGCGGCTAACTCGTCCTGTACTGCTGACATGTATTATTTTGTTTGATAAACGTACGGTGATTGTGGCACACGCGCAGCTTTAAACTGTTCTTGTTGCTCAGCATTAATGTCCTTATCCCACAAGCGAGCGCGACCAGCAACTTGCTTAGCTTGTAGATCAGGTTTGTCTTTCTTGAGTTGCTTGAGAAACAAGGTCACATCAGATTCGTAATTTTTCTTTGACATCGCAAAATCCTAAAATTTCATCCAAACTATCAATAACTTACTTATCCTCAAGATAAGCGTCATGAATCAGTAAATATATATTATTTGCAAATTGTACCGATTTAAATCCTCGTCATGGATAAATTCGACGGTATCGCTACAAAATCTGTTCCAAGAACTGGCGACCACGTTCAGTGCGTGGTTTGCTAAAGAATTCCCCTGGTGGGGTTTGCTCCACAATCATGCCTTGATCCATAAACACCACCGAATCAGCGACTCTCTGGGCAAAGCCCATCTCATGCGTAACACAAAGCATAGTCATCCCATCTTCGGCCAATTCCACCATCACCTCTAAGACTTCTTTCACCATCTCAGGGTCTAAAGCGGATGTGGGTTCATCAAACAGCATAATTTTCGGCGACATACAGAGAGAACGGGCGATCGCAACACGTTGTTGTTGCCCGCCAGAGAGTTGGCCGGGGAATTTATGCGCTTGTTCCTGAATACGCACGCGCTCCAAGTATTGCATAGCAATGGCGTGAGCCTCGGCTTGGCTTTTTTTCAGTACCCAGATTGGACCTAGGGTTAAGTTCTCTAAGACTGTCAGATGGGGAAAGAGGTTAAAGTGTTGAAACACCATACCCACATTGCGTCTCACCTCATCAATATGTTTGAGATTATTAGTAAGCTCAACACCATCGACAATAATCTGCCCCGCTTGATGCTCTTCTAGGCGATTAATGCAGCGAATAAGCGTCGACTTGCCTGAGCCTGAAGGTCCAGAAATCACAATCCGTTCACCTGGCTGCACGGCCAGATTAATATCTTTCAGCACATGAAAATCGCCAAACCACTTATTGACGTCTTTTAATTCGATAATCGGTTTATTCACTTATGAACCTCTTTTAACGATGCAGTTGCGGCGAATATGCCCGCAAATCGACTTGGGTTTATTCACTTATTAACCTCGTTTAGCTGCGATGCGAAGTATCTAGTCGCTGCTCAATACCCTTGGAATAACGCGACATGGCATAGCAGAAAATAAAATAGATAACGCCAATAAATACATAGGCCTCAACGCTAAATCCGCGCCACAAAGGGTCCGAGAGCGCGGCTTTGGCAGAAAGTGTCAGGTCATAAATGCCAATAATCACAACCAGAGACGTGTCTTTAAAAAGCGAGATAAAAATACTCACCAAGGGTGGGATAACGACTTTCAAGGCCTGCGGCAAAACAATCAGACGTGTTGTCTGCCAATAACTTAAACCTATTGAGGCAGCACCTTCGTACTGTCCCTTAGGTATAGACTGCAAGCCACCACGCACTACTTCAGCGATATACGCCGAGGCATACAAAATAATCGCAATTTGCGCCCGCAATAATTTATCGAAAGTTACCCCTTCAGGCAAAAAGAGGGGCAACATTACAGAAGACATAAATAGCAAACTAATCAATGGCACACCACGAATCAGTTCAATATACATCACGCTTAAGGCACGTATTAGCGGCATCTCTGAACGTCGACCTAAGGCGAGCAAAACGCCTAACGGAAAGGCAAATGCTAGGCCAAAGATAGATAGCATTAAGGTCAAAGGCAAGCCACCCCAGCGCGTGTTCTCGACGTAACTTAAGGAGAACACTCCGCCCCACATGAGGACAGCACTGATGCTTAAGCCGACTAACCAGATGACGGCTAGGGATTTCTTCCAAAAGCGAGGAATCGCACTTAGAATAATCAGTGCAATGAGAATGACTGTCACCACCATAGGGCGCCATTGCTCATCGAAAGGGTAAATACCAAATAGAATCATGCGGTATTTATGCTGGATAAAAGACCAACAAGCACCACTGCTTTGCATGCATTCCTGACCGGTTTGGGCTGTGAAGTTGGCTGATAATACCGCCCACTCAAAGAGCGCGGGTAAACTTAACAATAAGAACCATACTGCCAACACCGTGATTAAGATATGCGCTGGACTGGCGAAAAGATTTTTCTTTAACCAAGTCCATGGTCCCTGTGACGGGCGCGGTGCGCTAGAAGGTAAATCAGTAAGCGTCTTTACGTCCATCTTAACGCTCCACCAAGGCAATGCGCTGGTTATACCAGTTCATCAATAAGGCGATACTTAAACTAATAGTTAAGTAAGCCAACATAATAATGGAGACAGCCTCAATCGCCTGTCCAGTCTGCGTGAGCATGGTATTCACGATAGAGACAATATCAGGGTAGCCGATTGCGACGGCTAGTGAACTGTTCTTCGCTAAGTTCATAAAGGTGCTACTCATCGGTGGCACAATGACGCGCAAGGCTTGTGGCATCACCACTAGGCGTAAGACTTGACCATTGCGCAAACCAATTGAACGTCCCGCTTCCCATTGCCCCTTACCAATACTTTGAATACCTGAACGCACAATTTCCGCGACGAAAGCGGCGGTATAAAAGACCAAGCCTGCCAATAAAGCCGTTAACTCAGGCGTAAAACTCATACCTCCCTGGAAATTAAAACCACGTAATTCAGGTAAATTCAAATTGAGTTGCAGACCACTTAATAAGGCGGCAATAGCAGGTAGAAGCACAATGAGTGCTAGAGCGATCCATAAAACTGGCAGGGTCTGTCCTGTTAAGCGCTGCCTTTTTTTCCCATACACAGCCAAGACAATCGTGAGTACAAGCGCTAGCGCACAAGCGAGTGCCATCCATAAGAGGGAAGCGCCTTGAACGCTAGGTAGCATAATGCCACGGTTCGAGATAAACACGCCAGAAATCGGATTTAGGGCTTGACGAGGTCCAGGGAAGATTTCGGTAAATAAAGCATACCAGAAGAACAAATGAATCAAGAGTGGAATATTACGCATCACCTCAACGTAAATTGCCGCAAGTTTATGAATCAACCAATTAGAGGAAAGTCGTGCGACGCCAATTAGAATACCCAACAGCGTGGAGAGAATGATGCCCAGGAATGAAACCACTAAAGTATTGATTATGCCCACCCCAAGTGCGCGCGTATAAGTATCGGTCAAGGAGTACTCTATATAGGACTCACCAATAGCAAAGCCAGCTTCTTGTTTTAAAAAGGCAAAGCCAGTATTAATATTACGAGCGGCAAGGTTGTCTAAGGTATTGCTCACCAAAAACCAGACCACGTAAACGACCAACCCAAGGATTAGCGCCTGATAGACATAAGCGCGGAAACGAGGGTCACTCCAGGACAAGCGGACTTTTTCACGTTTTACTTTCATTTAGATACTATACAATGCTTTTTGCCACTGTAACATAATATGTTTATATGGGTTTCTTCTAAAGCGTGTTAAAGCGATGTTTCAAGGCACTCAAGCACGTAAATTCGCTAGGCTCTGTTAAAATAAACGCTGATTAAGTGACACTTGTTCTATAAGGCGTCACAGCTATGTGCCACTGCACAGTTTAAATCGCTTTACTGCTTCACAGCTAGAGTAGCTTTATTAGGAAGAAGCATTAATTTGACGACAACACCCCTTAACTCTTGGTAATTTACATGATTGAGTTTCAACACGTCTTTAAATCTTACGGTCAGAGTGCGAATATTCTTGCCGATATTAATTTCCAAATTACGAGTGGGGAGTTCGTCTTTATTTCAGGC
>CAZIKJ010000299.1:0-1629 GCA_964539685.1 uncultured Pelistega sp. | reverse complement strand
TTGTCATCCGCCCCTTGGCATCTAATGAGAGAGAGCTGTTACCCTGAAAAATCACTATTTATTCCCACTTTTCTACACTTTTTCCTACTTATCTCCACTTTAAGACATCATTTGCAATAGGTCAAGCACAAAATAAGGATTTCTTTAATAATAATAATGACTTAGAGCACAATCATCTGAAACAAAAATCAGAATTTATATTAAAATCAATGACTTAATACACAAACTAAAAGTAATATCACAAGAGTATGGAAACTGACAGTCATAGATTTACATTCCTTAACAAATTAAGGACTTAGCAAGACTTTACGACTTCTTTTGTTTAGGTATAAAGAAAACATCAGTACAAGCTGGGACGAAAATCAGTCCGCACCGACTTTTTGTTCAGGTGTAAAGAAAAATAAAGAAATTTCTTGCTGGGACGCTTGGCGATCTCTGCTAGCTGCGATGAGCTATAAAAAATAGATGTGAATTTTAGCTGATCGCACCAAGACCAAGAAGCTGACTTACACTAGCTATTGAAGCATTGAGAGTGTTTTGCGTAGACGCACTAGATACCCTCCACTGAGCTTATGCAGGTGATTGATAAAGTAAGGGTAGGAAGAATGGGAAGATGCACTAAAATCTTGCTGGAGCAAGAGCAAACGACCGCGATACGATAATTCGTAGAGATTCAATTATTCGTAAAGATACGATTATTCGTAAAGATACGACGCATCGCGTAAGAAAGGAGAAAGACAAAGCAAGTCTATAAGCCGGATTCTGTAAACTGGTCACCCAGTCGGCAATCATTCCTCTAGGCACTTTATTACTAAAGCACTCAAGCCATCTACCCGCATACTCAGACGAGCCGCCCTTATTCCTCGAAAGGAAATGTATGCCTATTTGATGTTGCTCCGGATAGAGGTTACCGCGTTTCACCCTAGCACGCTGTTATGCGAACATAACGCCATACGGAAGTGGCCGTATCAGTGCACCGAAGTGCCCACATGCTAGTCTCGTCTCTGTGGCCCTATTCCTCGCCAATTGCTTAGCTGACGGCTGTTAGCCGCTACCCTGCTCGATGGAGTCCGGACATTCCTCGAACCTAAACACTTACGTGGTCAGACTCGCGATTGCCCAACTTGCTTTGCCAAGGCATATTTTAACATAGTCGCTCTACTCCTCAGCCCCAGTTCTCCTCCAGGTAGTGATATAGGAAATCCCTTAGGCTGCCTTGAATCGTTAATACCTTGAATCGTTAATATTATGACTTGTGCTATGGCACCACGGACTTTGGACTATGGGTTTACTTATATTTAGTGCTGCGGGCTTGGCGCTATGAGCTTACTCATTTAGTGACATGGGCTTTACTCAAGCGGGCAAATAGGGGGCTAGGGATCGGGCCGTTCAGAGGCTAAGTAAGATAAATAAGAAAGAAGTCGCTTAAAGAATAAGATGGATGAGAGGATCAGGAATTAAGGAGCAAAGGGCTAAAGCGATAAGAGCATATGGGGATAAAAAAATTTTTCTAGATACTACAGGCGGTTTCACGCTCATCATTTTTTACAGTTTTCTCTAGACAGTTAAAATGATGTGGCGCAGAATAAATACTTTCGCACAGTCACAGTGGCTGTTCCCTGTAACCGT
>CAZIKJ010000298.1:0-5764 GCA_964539685.1 uncultured Pelistega sp. | reverse complement strand
GTTAATAAAAAACTAGCTTTATTGTTTCCAGTAATTAGGCTAACTGTTTAAAGCTAGATTGAATGATTTGTCTTGAGCAGTGGACAGGCCCAGAAGCACTGGGCTCGCTTATCGATATGGAGAACTTATTTTAAATTAACCACGGCACCCTCATACAGAATTTGTCCACTGATTTGACCGGTTTGTGAACCACCCTTAGGTTCAATACTAATAAATAAAGTATCCCCTTGGCGAATACCTTGTCCTGCCGTGACGATAGTGCTTTGTTTGGCATTGAGTAAAGCAAGTGGGCGAGTTAAGCCTGTGCTCTCACGCTGCCATAATTGTAAGTCTAAGGAGTCCCCCGTATTCTGTTGGATAATAGGCGTCAAGATCAGTTGTTTGGCTTGCTCAACCACAAAACCCACTTCATTTTTTTGTAAGGAAGAGTGGAGTACGGCTACTTGTCGCACTGGGTTTTCAAATGGGCGTAGAAAAATCGTGGCGACTAGTAAGGCTGCTAATAAGGCACTTAGGTAGCGCCAGAATCGGCGACTAATCCAATAACGCTTTAGTTTTTGTGTAAGACTTTTCTTGCCATCAGGATTTTCACCTTGCGCTTGCGTGAGAGCAAGCTCGTCAGCGAGCTCCTCCTCGTCTACTGGGCTGTTTTGCTCAGGGATAATGGCTTGCTTAATTCGTACCCATATGCTTTCAGGAACATCGTCAGGGCTGAGTTGCTTAAGAAAGTGGAGAAATTCTTCTTCCCAAATTAGACTGAGTTTCTCTGCTGTTAGGTCATTGGCAAAGAGATTCACGATTCTTTCATTCTCGTCTTTAGTCAATCCACCTAGCACAAATTCGCCAATACTAATAATGTCGTCGTGTTGTACATTGAGTACTTCACGTTGCTGGCTTAAGTGACGTAGACCAAGTTGGATATTTTCTTTCAGTCGACCTAAAGGCATATTCAGTAAGGTCGCTGTCTGAGCTTGAGATTGACCACTAAAATACATGCTTAGTAAGACACGCTGAGTCTCCTCAGGAAGCTCTTCAAAGGCTTTATCGAACGATCCTGGCTCAATAAACTCATGAACACCTGCATGCAGATTCTGGCACTCATCGCCAACAATAAAAGGGTGTTTGTCTTTATTGTGTTCTTTGAGGGTATCAAAGTTCTTTTTGATGATGACATTAAGGCGGTAGCGGAAGATACAGTACAACCAACCACGTGCTGCACCTTGCTCTTCATCAAAGTATTTAGCATTCTCCCAAACCAAAGCAAAGGTATCAATCAATGTTTCTTGCGCTAAGTTATGGTGATGTAATACCTTAAAGGCAAAGCTCAACATTAAGCTTGATTCTTGTTCATATAATTGTTGTAATGCACGTTTATTGCCCTTAGCAATTGATTTAAGGACTTTCGCGTAATTAAAGTTAGTATATTTGTCCTGCACTTTTTCCTGTACCATGCTTAATACCCATAGAATTTCCTTGATTTTAGCCCAAAATAACAGTGAGTCATAGATGAATCATGAGTTTGATAGTGTAAATAATTCTTTCCTGAAGCAATTTAGCTTGCAATCGAAGGTGGTTTTTATTTCCGCCTCTAGTCAAGGTCTAGGACTTGCGATGGCGAAAGCAATGGCCGCGAGCGGAGCGCAGGTGTATATCAACGGTCGTCAGCAAACAGTCTTGGACCGGGTAATTGCACAAGCGAGTGAGGAAGGTATTGTCTTGAATGGTTTTTGTGGGGATATGTCTCAACGTGCTGAGATTGACCGCCTAATGGCGTATTTTAAGCAACTAGGCCTAAGCTGTGATGTATTGGTGAATAGTTTAGGTATGCGCTTACGCCAGGATTGGCCCAGTTTTTCCTTCGAACAAATGCAAGCCATGCTAGACAGTAATTTATTAGCACCTATGTACTTATCGCAGCTGATGGCGCAACAGATGGCGCATGGGGGTCGCATTATTTCGATTAGCTCAGTGGCAGGACCGATTGCGCGTGTGGGTGATGCCGTCTATCCGATTACTAAATCGGGCATCTCTGCGATGACACGTTCTCTAGCCGTGCAGTATGCGAAGCAGGGGATATGTTGTAATGCGATCGCGCCGGGTGCTTTTGCCACTGAGTCGAATGCTGCTTTGGCTCTGGATCCTGTCAAAGGTGCGCATATGAGTCAACGTATTCCCATGCAGCGTTGGGGGCAAGTTGAGGAGATTGCGGGCTTAGCGGTATTCTTAGCCAGTGATTTATCTGCTTATTTAACAGGGCAAGTAATTGCGGTCGATGGTGGTTTATCGGTCTTGTTTTAGATAGACTAAGCCCCACCTCGCGGGATGGGGCTTAGTCGTGTCTTAGTCGTGTTCTAGCGATTTATTTCTTTAAGTCTAAGCTCTCAATCAAGGGCTGCCAACGCTTTTTCTCTTCAAGCATATACGCAGTAAAGTTCTCAGGCGTTGAAGGAATCGGATCCATATATTGCGCCTTAATTAACTCCACAACTTGTGGGTTTTGTAAGGCATCAAAAAGAGCTTTGTGGAGTTTGGCACGAATTGCTTCGGGGACTTTACTGGAGATCACAAAGCCGCTCCAAGCTTGGCTATCAATCTGTGCCACACCTGTGCTGCTGACGGTTGGCACATTAGGCAAGGTGCTATTGGGTTTATCGCTAGTCTGTGCAAGGATTTTCAGGCGACCATCTTGGGCTAAGGGAACAACAGCGATTGGCGCTAAAGCGGTAAATTGCGTATCGCCAGCCAATAGGGAGTTAATTGCTGCAGGTGATGAAGGGTAAGGAATGGCTGTGGCTCGCCCGCCGATGGCTTTTAATAAGAGTTCCATGGATAAATGTGAGCCTGAACCAGTGCCTGGAATAGCAAAGTTATACTTATCAGGATTGCTCTTAATGGCGGTGATGAGCTCTTCTAAAGTATTGATATTCAACGTGTTATTGGCCACGATTACGTTCGGTTGAGTGACCGCTAGTGTTAGTGGTGCTAAGTCTCTTTCGGGATGATAGCCTAGCTCATTAAAAATAAACTGATTGTAAACCAGTGGGCCATTAATACTAATACCGAAGGTATAACCATCAGCTTTGGCGCGGGCAATGGCCGCTGTACCGATATTGCCACCAGCACCTACTTTATTGTCAATCACAATGGTCTGCCCTAAGGTTTTACTGGCCTCAGCGGCAACAATGCGTGCCACTTGATCGGGCGTAGAGCCAGCTCCGAATGGGACGATTAGATGAATATCACGGCTGGGCCACTGCTCAACGGCTTCGTCTGACGTAGCAGTCTGAGCCAAAACAGGGCTTGTGCTTAAGGCTAGGCCACACAGGCTTAGACTGAGCGTACGGCGCGTGAATTGTCGAAAATAGGTTAGAAAACGCATGATATAACTCTTCTTATATAAATTATGGTTTGGGTAAGTTGAAGTCTGGTGGTGATGCGGGAGTTTGTACTCGACCGAACAAGGTATCGTAATAAATATTGGGCGCAAAGCGGCCATCAGCTTGCTGTACAGGGGTCTGGTTTTTGGCTTGCAGGAAATCTGCATGGCTTAAGGTCTGTGTCAGCTCACGGTAACGTTGTTCACAGAGATAAAATTCATCTTGACCTGCAGCTTCATATTGATAACGTTCGAGATAAATTTTCTCCATGCAGGTGTTGATGGCCTTATGCTTATCATAATCACGGTAACCCGTCTCATCAGCAAAAATCAGATGATGGTTAGCAGCGCTTAAAGCCAGGCCTATGACTAAGCCAAGGATAGCAAGGGCAATAAAGAATCGCTTACTTTTACGCATTATTGAGCCTCCGAAGGTTTCGGTTCTAGGCCAAATATGATCATGGCAATCTTCGCATTAGTCTGTTTATTGTTGGGTGACAAGGTCTCATAGATGTCTTTGAGTACATACTTATTAGGATAAGCACGTTGAAAATTCTCATAAATATGCTTCTGTAAGCTGAGATAATTTTCTAAAGAGACTTCTTTCATAAATTCTTTCACACGAAAAGTGCAAAGTTTCTCAATATCAGTAGCACCTAGAGGCTTGTCCTCGCCGTGTTGCACCTGAATCAATCCAGACTCGATACCTGATTGGCAATAAGTGAATAATTCCTGTTGAATATCAGAGGGATAGGGAGGTTTGCTGCATGCAGCAAGTAAGCTCGCACAACAAAGCATAAGTGCAATGGGTCGAAACGAATTAATCAGTTTCATAGGGTTCATCTTTGGACTAAACGCAGTATAATAAGAGATTATTATAAGCGTTAATGGCTAAGGCTGTTTGCTTACTTGAGTTCTCTTGACTAATTCTCTTGACTATTTAAGGGACAGTATTAAACAAAGCATTATTGAAATTGAACGGGAAATCCAACGGGTGAGAATTTTATCATTTGTTTTATCTTTTGCATGTCTGGGCGCAGCTTCCGCGCAAACAAGCACGGTTGAACTTGACCTTGATTTTGAGAGTTTAGACAATGATGTGCAAATTGTCTGCAATAAAAACTGTAAAGAAAATCCCCATTTAAACCGTTCGATTAGCTTTGATAGCCTAATGACTAAGCCAGTGGGCTCAGCCCGAGTTTCCTCGCAATATGGTTGGCGCCTACACCCTGTATTGCAGGTGAATCGCTTGCATGCGGGTACTGATTTCGCAGTGCCTATTGGTACGCCCGTTAAAGCTGCACAATCGGGCAAGGTAGTCTTTGCTGGTCACAGGGGTGGCTATGGTAAATTACTTGTAATACAACATGACGCTGTGCATAGTACGGTTTATGGGCACCTTAATGAGTTTGGTTCCGGTATTAAGGTAGGTAGCATGGTGCAACGCGGGCAAGTAGTCGCTAAGAGTGGTAATACAGGTATGTCTACAGGTCCCCATCTGCACTTCGAGGTTCGTGTCAATGGTCTAGCTGTGCATCCACATACAGGCAAGAGTCTATCGAATAAAGTCCTAGTGCTGAATGAAGATAAGATCCCAGCCAGTACCAATGGTGTGAATGTTCAACGCCAGAAGAATGGTCGTATTCGCACTGTGATTCGCTAGGCATACGCTAAACAACTGTTAACTATAACGTTAACTTTCTGCTACTAAGTGCTAAGTTACTCTACGCATTCATGCTTCGCCCCCTGAAGCATCACTTAGTTTCACACCTCTATCCCTGAAACATCACCTAGACATTATCCTGTCATCGCTTTAAAGTTATGATTAGATAAAAGTCGAAGAAAGGGATATTATGCAAATTCAATTTTTTGGTGCTGCTCAAGAAGTTACGGGTTCTTGCTTTATGGTGAGAACCGATCCGCAACGCTTCCTCGTCGATTGCGGTATGTTGCAAGGAGGTCGAGAGGCCGTTCATCGTGTACGACTTCCCTTTGAGTTTGATGCAGCTGCTGTTGATTTTGTTATTCTCACCCATGCCCATATTGATCATAGTGGGCTCCTGCCAAAACTCACTAAAGCTGGGTTTACGGGGCCAATTTATTGCACTCCAGCGACCTATGATCTAATTTCTATTTTATTACCTGATAGTGCCCATATTCAACAAGTCGATGCAGAACGTGCACAACGTAGAGAGAAAGAAGAGCCTGGTAAGTACACTGGGCTGACTGAGCCTATGTATGATATGGTGGATGTGCAACAAAGCTTAGAACAAGTGAAGTTGGTTAACTATGATCAGTTGTTTTCACCTCACCCTCATTTGCAATTTCGTTTTCGGGATGCAGGGCATATTTTAGGCTCAGCGATTGTGGAATGTTGGCATCAAGATG
>CAZIKJ010000297.1:0-1558 GCA_964539685.1 uncultured Pelistega sp. | reverse complement strand
TAGTACGAGGGTTGTGCCTAATTTGGCCTTGAATTCTTTCTTAAGGACTTGTTGGATACTGCCTTCGCTAGCCATATCAATGGTGCTAGCGGCTTCGCTAAGTTGCTTGTCGGTATACACGCCGATAATCAGTGCAGGAGTTTTAATTTGTTGCACCGAGCGAGTGGTTTGTGTGGTAAATTGCATTCTTAAATCACCTTTAGTTAAGTGTATTTGCTTAACGCTATTATTACCTAAGTTTCATTATGTCGCTATTCAAACGCTCTGTTGTCGCCGAAATATTAAGTCATGCTGGAGTTATTTTCTCTAGCTTGATTGTGATTTGGCTCAGCGTATTATTGGTGCGACTCTTAGGTCAAGCGGCTGCGGGGACGATTGGTGCGGATATCGTTGTTGGTATCACGGCCTTCTCGAGTATCACCGCCTTACCCATCATTTTAATCGTTTCTTTATTTATTGCTATCTTAACCACGATTTCACGTAATTATCGTGAGTCTGAGATGGTAGTTTGGTTTGCCAGTGGTGTTTCCTTATACGACTGGATTCGCCCAGTGCTCCGTGTGGCCATCCCTGTGGCTATCTTGATTGCGGTGCTCACCACGGTGAGTTCTCCCTGGGCCTATCGTCAGATTGAGGAGTATCGCCAACGCTATGAGCAGCGCTCGGATTTCTCTAAGATTGCCATGGGTCAGTTTATTGAAACCAATGCTGGGCGCCGAGTGTTTTTTATCGAACCTTCTGAGAACCCTGAGCATGAGATGGGCAAGGTCTTCGCACGGGTGACTGAAGATCCAGAGTGGTTTTCAATTTTAATGGCGGATCATGCTAACTTCCGTACGGATGGAGAAAAAGGCGAACGCTATATCGATTTAGGCCCAGGTAGCCGCTATGATATGAGCCCTAAAACGGCGCAATTTCGTGTCTCTAAGTTTGATTCAGGCACTATGCGAATCGAAGATAAAACAGGTGGGGCAAGCGAGGATGTGATTCGTGCCAAGGCACAAGAGCAGTTGAAGGCGCGTCCTTTCGAAGCGCTTATTGAAGATAATAATCCGAAAAGTGATGCCCAACTCATGTGGCGCCTCTCCTTACCTTGGGCCGCCTTAAATATGGCCTTATTAGCGATTCCATTAGGCTCGGTCAATCCCCGTCTTGGTCGCTCAGGTGATATTATTATTGCTGCATTGGTGGGTTTACTCTATATGAACTTACTGAATATGATGCGTGGTTGGATTGGCTCTGAGAAGGTATCATTCTTGCTCGGTTTTCTTGGAATTAATGGGGTCATTTTCCTCTTGGCGCTTTTCTTATTCTGGTATAAATCTCGCGTTAAAGCGCCTAAAGATAAGTCTAAGCCAGTGCTTGCTGCAAACTAAACTTACTACGCCTAGTAGACATAGTAGATTAAACGCTAAAAATAAATTTGGCTTGGCTAGAGTCTAAACCCCTTTTGTTATGTAATGAAGCTCAGTTTGGAGAGACTGCTTAATGCTGAGTTTCTGCATCCTAGGTGATGAATTCGACCAGAGGAATTGTGGTTTTTGGAACACCTTAAAGC
>CAZIKJ010000296.1:0-4184 GCA_964539685.1 uncultured Pelistega sp. | reverse complement strand
TAGTCCAAAAAAGAAGTGTGTTTCTTGCTTCATGTCACTCGATGGATTGCTCAGTAATAGGGTAAGGGTGTATGTTGGCTAAGGCCTCGTATTCTTGTGGGATAAGGAGTGCCATGCTGAGATAGCTTACACTATTCCTCACTTAAGGTACGATTTACGAGTTGGCGATTGTTTTATTTAATCTGTGATGTCGCTTTAAATTCCTTAACGAAGCCGATAAATTGCGGCAAGAATGCTTTAAATAAAGGCTTGTCTTTGTTTTCAAGTAGCGTTTCACCAAATAATTTTAAACCAATAATAAAAGCCTTCATCTTTTCGTCTTCTAGAAAGTCAGAGTCTTTGAGTCTCTCTAGGATCTGAAAGATATCATCATGATTGTAGGCGGCAAAGACCAATTCATCGGTATAGATCGACGGTTCGCCATGTTGGTCCTTAACGTGCTTAACGCTAATCTGATATTCGTGTTGTTTCATCTTGTCTCCTAATTAAGAATGGAGCCCTAAATCGGCTATTGATTTAGGGCTTAGTGTATTGTGTAAGTATTACAGTTCATGCATTACAGTGTAAACATTACATCAACTTAAGCAATACTTTCTACGATTCCGCCTTCTACGCGTAGCGAGGAACCTGTGGTGGCGCTTGCTTGTGGTGAAGCAATATAGACTGACATACTGGCCACTTCTTCAGGTGCTGCGAAGCGTCCGAGCAGCGTTGATGGACGGTTTTCTTGTAGGAACACACTTTCCATTTCTGCGGCTGTGAGGCCACGCTCAGCACCTAAGTCTTCCATCATCTTGATTGCGCCTGAGGTACGGGTTGGTCCAGGTAAAATGGTATTCACGGTTACGCCAGTGCCAGCTAAAACCTTGGCTAAGCCACGTGAAAGCCCTTGCAGAGCGGCTTTACTCACACCATAGTGAACCATCTCTGCAGGGATATTCAGAGCCGACTCACTGGAAATAAACTGGATACGTCCCCAGCCGCGCTCTTTCATACCCTTGGCATAATGACGTGATAAGCGCACACCACTCATGACGTTGGTTTGGAAAATTTCATCCCAGTCTTCATCGCTAATCTCGAAGTAGTCCTTAGCACCATAGATACCCAGATTATTGACGAGGATATCCACATCCGCTTGAGCCTTAATCAGTGCTTGGCAGCCTTCAGCGGTGGTGAGATCGGCAACAATGCCTTTGACATAGGTAGTTTGTGTTAGTGCGTTCTTGATCTGTGCGACGGCACTATCGACTCCTGCCTGATGACGACCGGTAATCACAATATCTGCGCCAGCAAGCGCTAGTCCTGTAGCGATGGCAAGTCCAATACCGTTGGTTGAACCAGTAACTAAAGCGGTCTTACCTGTAAGATTAATATACATGAGAGAGTGTCCTATTTAATTGATAATAATTATCATGGTTATAGCTGTAAAAGTGTAGGCTTAAGCGAAAGCCCTAGGTAAGATTGAAATTTAAGGCTTAACTGGAACTTCCAGGCCACGTTGTACCGCTGGTCGTGCTAAACCACGCTCGAGCCATTGGGCGACGTTGGTGAAACTATCAAAGTCCAGCAGTTCGCGTGCTTCGTAAAAGCCAATTAAGTTACGTACCCAACCGAGTAGGGAAATATCAGCAATTGTGTATTCATCGCCCATAATCCATTGGCGACCGTCAAGGCGTTGATTGAGTACACTGAGTAAGCGCTTGGACTCTGCTTGGTAGCGTTGGAGTGGACGCTTGTCTTCATATTCCTTACCCGCAAATTTATGGAAGAATCCTAATTGACCGAACATTGGACCTGCACCACCCATTTGCCAGAAAACCCATTGAATGGTTTCATAGCGAAGCGCTGGATCTTTGGGTAAAAGTTGACCCGATTTTTCGGCTAAGTATTGTAAGATGGCACCCGACTCGAATAGACCGAGGGGCTCACCATTGGGACCATTGGGGTCTATAATTGCGGGGATTTTGCCGTTAGGATTGAGTGATAGAAACTCAGGTGTGTGGCTTTCGTTCGCTGCACCAATATCAACATAATGTGCTTCATATGGTAGGCTAATTTCTTCTAGCATAATCGACACTTTAACGCCATTCGGTGTGTTTAAAGAATATAGTTGTAAACGTTCTGGGTGCTGAGCTGGCCAGCGTTGCGTAATTGGGAAAGTTAATAGGGCTGACATAGAATTTTCCTTAATGAGAGACCTTGTGTTTAAGGTCGTGGTGAATAATATTCTATTTAAAATCAGAGTCTTAGTGAAGCCCTTAATATGGATAATGGCGTTGCAAATATGGAATAATGGGGGGCGTATTGCTATTGATAAGGGAGTATACCGATATGACTAAGCGCAATACTCTTAAGCTGTGTCATGACACTAAGCAGTAACGGAGAGTTTTTGCTCTGATTCGTCCCATGCCAGCGAGGCTACTCAGCATCATCAGTTTGGCAACTGGCGTGCTCGTTGAGGTTTTACAGTGTCTAAAGCTGGCCGATAAGTTGGGTTTTGAGCGAGGGGGCTTTGTCCATCAGTTTCTGGGAAATACCTGCAGCTGGCATGATTTATGTGTATGTATGTGTATGTATTTGATAGGTGCGCTTTTGACGTATTGGCTTGTCTCGTGGATTCAGCGCCCTGTAAATCATTATGCTAAGGGTATTGAAAACTGATTATGAGTGGGTTTTACGCAGGTCATGAAAGCGCTTAAAACTGATTATGAGTGCTGAAAACAGACATCTTCCGCAAGCCGACATTACACGGGTCAAAGTGCGTCGCCAGTTCTAAAATATTGCTAGTTCGTGAATCACACAGGGTCAAAGTGTGTCGTGACTTCTAAAATATTACCCAGTTCGTGCAGGCGTCGATCAACCTCGTCAGAGATATCATGTGCTTCGCCTACGGTCATATTAGCAGGAAACTCAAGATGCACATCCACCAAGATATAGTCACCTGTTTTGCGAGTACGTAAGTCGTGATAGCCATGTAAGCTAGGCACGTCTTTAAGAATGGCTTCAATACGCTTAAGCTGTTCTTCATCAGCGGCTTGGTCACTGAGATCATGCATGGATTGCCAGGTGTATTTAATCCCCATATGCGCAATCATGGCGCCAACAATAAGAGAAGCGACAATATCAGCCCACACCAGCCCCATTAAATTAGCAGCCACGGCAACTAATACAATTAGCGAAGAAAGTGCATCAGAGCGGGTGTGCCAGGCGTTCACAATTAGCATGCTAGAGTCTACACGCTTGCCTTCACGTAGTAAGTAGCGAAAGAGCAGTTCTTTACCAATTAAGACAATCGTCGCCACAATCAGCGCAGCGTAATGAACTTGGACTAACTGTGCGCCACCGAGCAGGCGATCGCCCGCTTGCCAAATCATACCTAAGCCAACAATCGCTAACAGCACACCGATAAATAAGGTGGTGAGGTTCTCAAAGCGAAAGTGACCATATGGATGTTGTTCATCAGCGGCTTGACTAGAGAATTTATTCGCTACCAATACCGCACCATCTGAGACTAGATCGGTAAAGGTGTGAATCGCATCAGCAACCAAAGCACTTGAGTGGGCAAGGATACCAATCACAATTTGTGCAATACTCAGAAAGATATTGACCAGCACACTGACCCAAGTCGACACCGCCGCCACGCGACGACGCTCTTCAATAAGGTCGATATTCTGGGCCTGTTTTTTGACAGTAGAGTTCTGAGGAGTTGGCATAAGATAGGTAGCAGCTAATAAGTGACAGCTTACGGTTAAGCTGAATTATTCATAGTGGATATTTAATTTGCATTGCGATTTATATCGCATTTAGAACGTTAATGCTTAACTACTATAGCCGAAACTGCTGAGGTTTTGGGTTTCTCAGCTGCAAAAGCGGTTTCTAGTAAGTCAGAATTATTCTCATTCATTATGCTATTTAGTTCTAATTAAACCAATGAGGGAGATGGCTTCAGAGGTTTACGGAGATTTTGCTGAGCTGGAAGTGATGGTGTGGAAATGCTGGGGGGAAGCACAAGTAACATCCTAGCCGCCGAACGGCTATCATCATGATATTGTGGTGTCTGCAAGCATAATTGCGCTGCGTCTTGTTAAACTAAGCAGATGATGCGTTAAAGGATTTGAATTGTTATGTCAGGTTTAAAAGTTGTTTTTGCTGGCACGCCAGAATTTGCCCGCTTAGCTTATGAG
>CAZIKJ010000295.1:0-3756 GCA_964539685.1 uncultured Pelistega sp. | reverse complement strand
TTCGGGTATTGGGCGTGCAGAACGCATTTTGAAACTGTAATTCGGTAAAATAACCGCTGATTACGTAATAATAAACATTTTTAAAATATTTTTGAGGCTTTACATGAAAGTTTTTTACGACAAAGATAGCGACCTAAGCTTAATCAAGGGCAAAAACGTAGCCATTATCGGTTACGGTTCACAAGGTCATGCACACGCTCTAAACTTGCACGAATCTGGTGTGAACGTAACGGTTGGTTTACGTAAAGACGGTGCATCTTGGAACAAAGCAGTGAATGCTGGTCTTAAGGTTGCTGAAGTCGTTGATGCGGTGAAGAGCGCTGACTTAGTCATGATCTTATTACCTGACGAAAACATCGCTGAAGTGTATAACACACAAGTCGGTCCTAACTTGAAAGAAGGCGCAGCTTTAGCTTTCGCTCACGGTTTCAACGTGCATTACGGTCAAGTTGTGCCACGTGCTGACGTTGACGTTATCATGGTTGCTCCTAAAGCACCAGGCCACACAGTTCGTGGTACATACCAACAAGGCGGCGGTGTGCCAGCCTTAATCGCTGTACACCAAGATAAATCAGGTGCTGCACGTGATATCGCTTTATCATACGCAAGCGCGATTGGTAGCGGCCGTGCCGGTATCATTGAAACAAACTTCCGTGAAGAAACAGAAACTGACTTGTTCGGTGAACAAGCTGTTCTATGCGGTGGCGCCGTTGAGTTGATCAAAGCGGGTTTCGAGACATTGGTTGAAGCAGGCTACGCACCAGAAATGGCTTACTTCGAGTGCTTGCACGAGTTGAAATTGATTGTTGACTTGATCTACGAAGGTGGTATCGCCAACATGAACTACTCAATCTCTAACAACGCTGAGTACGGTGAGTACGTAACAGGTCCACGTGTTGTGACTGAGCAAACTAAAGAAGCAATGCGTCAGTGCTTGAAAGACATTCAAACAGGTGAATATGCGAAGAGCTTCATCCTTGAGAATGCTGCAGGCGCACCAACATTGACTTCACGTCGTCGTATCAATGCTGAGTCTGAAATTGAGCGCGTAGGCGCACAATTACGTGCCATGATGCCTTGGATCGCTAAAAACAAATTAGTTGACCAAACAAAGAACTAAGAGTAGGATTTTCAATAATACGAAGGTGTATTATTGAACACACTCTGCATTCAGTAAGACCCCTGTTTTGTGCAGGGGTTTTTCTATTTTAAGGTGCTGCTTTCGTTTAATGGCATGTTGCGTCGCTTAATGTTGAGACACTTATTGAGCTACTTGCATAGTAGAGCCGTGAGTGCAGAACCCATGGTTTTTTAAACTCTAGCAGGTAATACGGCTTATACATCCTTCGACGGTTTATGATTCTTCTTTTAGGTAGACAATAATGAAATTAAAATCACTAGTTGTGGCAAGTTTATTAGGATTGAGTGCTTTATCGGGAATGGCGCAGGCTGAGACCTTGAAGATGGGTGTTGAGGCGATGTTCCCCCCATTTGAAAGTAAAGATGCTAACGGTAAGCTTGTGGGCTTTGATATTGAATTAGGCGATGCAGTCTGCGCCAAGTTGCAAGTGAAGTGTGAATGGGTAGAGAGTAGCTTTGATGGTTTAATCCCTGCTCTGAATGCACGCAAGTTTGACTTTATCAACTCGGCTATGAATATTACCGAACCACGCGCCAAAGTGATTGATTTTACCGTGCCTATCTATAATGTGCCCTCACAATTAGTGGCCAAGAAAGGGTCTCCTATCGAGTCGAATGTAGCGAGTCTTAAAGCGCATAATGTCACTGTAGGCGTGTTGCAAGGCTCTGCGCAAGAAACCTATGCACGCAAGTACTGGCAGCCTGAAGGTGTCAAAGTCACTTCATATGCGAACCAAGATCAAGTGTTTGCTGACTTAAGTAGCGGACGTATTGAAACCTCATTCCAAAAGACACCGAGCGCAGTTGATGGCTTTTTAAGTAAGCCTGAGGGTAAGGATTTCGCCTTAGTTCCTGGGTTTGTTGAAGAAGAGCATGTGTTAGGAGTGGGCACCGGCTTTGGTATTCGTAAGGGTAATACTGAGCTGAAAGAGCGCCTTGATAAAGCAATTGCCGAGTTAAAACAAGAAGGCTTTATTTCTGAACTATCTAAGCGCTATTTCAACGCCGATTGGGTCGCTAAATAATTTCTTTGTTGATACGTAGCTCTTGAGTATTTGTTATGAATACATATCTACTGATTAATAGTAGATGTTTATTTTGTCCATGAACTGATTGTTCATAATGCATGCGCTCAAGAGTTCGCGATATTATTTTTCATGTTATCCACGACTGAGGCATTGATCCTAGGCGTGGATTCCTTGTTTTAATTGTAAATCTATATCTATGCAGATTCGTTCAAAACTCCCTTCCGTAGGTACCACAATATTCGCACGTATTGATGCTTTGTTTCGCCATTACCCTGGCGTAGTGGGCTTGTCTCAAGGTGCGCCAAATTTTATGTTGAGCCCTGAGATGATGGATAGCGTCTATCAGGCGATGCAGGCAGGGCATAATCAATATGCCCCCATGATCGGAATTGAAGCGTTGCGCCAAGGCATGGTGGATAAGATAGAGCGACTCTATGGGTATCGTTATGATGTCGATAATGAAATCACGATTATGCCCAGTGCCAGTGAAGCGCTATTTAGTAGTATTGCCAGCTTAGTACATCCTGGCGATGAGGTGATTTATTTTGAACCGTCTTTCGATAGTTATGCACCGATGGTGGAGTTGCAGGGTGCACAAGCCATTGCCTTGAAACTGCGTTTACCTGATTTCTCTATTGATTGGGATGAGGTCAAGAGTAAAGTAAGTCCTCGTACCCGCATGATCATTCTGAACTCACCACATAACCCGAGTGGAAGTATTTTAAGTGAGGTGGATATTAGCGCCTTACAAGAAATTACGCGTGATACGGATATCATTATTCTTTCTGATGAAGTCTATGAGCATATGGTGTTTGATGGTGAAATTCATCGCTCTATGTCGCGTTACCCAGAGTTGGCTGCGCGTTCCATAGTCGTCACCTCATTCGGCAAAACCTATCAAGTGACAGGATGGCGTGTGGGCTGCTGTGTTGCGCCGGCTACCCTCATGAAAGAGATTCGCTTAGTCCATCAATTTGTCATGTTTTCAGCTGATACACCGATGCAGTATGCCTTAGCAGAAATCCTCAAGAAACCCGAATGCTATTTACAATTAGGTGCCTTATTTCAAGCCAAGCGCGATTTATTATTGCAGGGCTTAGCAGGTTCGCGCTTTGAACCTATACCGTCTCGTGGCGGCTTCTTCCAACTTTTACGCTTTGATCACTTTAAATCAGTCAGCGATATGCAGATGGTGGAATATCTCTTGGCTGAGCATGGTGTAGGGGTGATTCCTGTCTCGGCGTTCTATCGTGATCCTATAGAGACAGGTTTAATTCGTTGTACCTTTGCGCGTGATGACGAAACCTTAATCAAAGGTGCTGCACGCTTGGCTGGGGCTTGATTAGCACTTGATATAAGTCATTAGGACAATTCTATGCGCCGCTTGTTGAGTAAATACTTAAGCAGGCGGCGCATATTTTATGCCTATTCATATCCGCATAGACGTGCTTAATGTATAAGCCTTTTATTAAAGTATTCCCTTGCTATAGCAATCTTCTGATGAATAATGATATTTGTTGCGCGTAGTCATCATTTTCTGCACTGCAGACATGCAAACTTAGGTGTTAGTACTAGTATTATCACAGCT
>CAZIKJ010000294.1:0-2376 GCA_964539685.1 uncultured Pelistega sp. | reverse complement strand
AACATCATCTCTAAGGCAAGGATATCCGCCTCAATTAAGCTAATTTTATCTTGCATACGACTGTCTTCATTCGCCGGCTTACCGTTCCACTGCACTTCTTGCGCCAGATTTTTCAGAATTTGCAATTCACGATAGCACAAGCCAATCCCCGCAATCCCTGTGCGCTCATGACCAAGCAGGTACTTCGCATAAGTCCAACCTTCATTTTCCTGACCGACTAAATTCTCAAATGGTACGTGTACATTCTCTAACCAGACCTCATTCACATCATGACCACCATCCAAGGTCTTAATCGGACGCACGGTCACACCAGGCTGACGCAAATCAATCAAGAGCATGGAGATACCGCGTTGTGGTTTTGCCTCAGGATCTGTACGCACAAGACAGAACATCCAATCGGCATATTGACCATAGGTCGTCCACGTTTTTTGACCGTTCACAATATAGCCGTCAGCAGTTTTCTCAGCGCGCGTTTTTAGAGAAGCCAAGTCCGAGCCTGAACCAGGCTCGGAATAGCCCTGGCACCACCAATCTTCGATGCGCAGCATACGCGGAATAAAGCGTGCTTGCATCTCAGGGCTGGCATATTTCATCAAGACGGGACCAATCATACTTAAACCAAATGGCAAAAGGCGTGGCGTGCCTGCCTTAAAGCACTCAATTTCAAAAATCAGTTTCTGTACAGCCGTCCATCCTGTACCGCCAAACTCAACAGGCCAACTCGGTGCGCCCCATCCCTTATCAGTAAGAATATTGTGCCACCGAATATAGTCTGTATTATCTAAGCGTTGATGCTTAAACACCTTATCGCTAATATCGCGGGGCAATGAAGCTTGCACAAATTCACGTACTTCTGTGCGAAACGCCTCCTCTTCTGGGCGTAAATTTAAATCCATAACAGTCTCCTAAAATCTTAAGTTTGACTCTATCAAACCCTATTCTTAGCATTCTCGCAATTAATGAATTTGGAACCCCCCGTTAAGCACTTTTAAAACATATGGTTATCCCGTATCCACTTATGTTGTTTAAGGATTTATTGACCTCAAGGGCTTGCCATCCGATTTAGTTACACGATTATGGGCACTTATCTGCTCTCTACGGGTACGTTCTCCCTTCACCCCCCCTTATTTACTTGTCAGCCATGCATAAAAAAAGCTGTTGAACACATTGCTCAACAGCTTTTTTTGGTCGACAATCTATATCTGCTAGATTATGTATCTTGTCTCGAACTTTACTCAAGACTCACTAATGCATCAGAAAAATATAAGAACCATAGTGCTATGCCATGCCTCTCTCGGCCTTTCGAGTCTTCCACCAATACATGGTAAGCGCAATAATGATGATGATCCCTAACACACCCATCAGCGGATACACAGAGCCCACTAACTTACCAAAACCAAAACGACTTAGACCAAAACCAACTAAAGTTGACACAATCGCCACCCATTTAAATTTCTTGGTATTCGGCTCGGCCCAACGCACGGTAAAAGCAAAGAACATACCCACTGCTGTACTGTAAATCATAGCGATCAGTGCAAAAACTGTTAAATAGGCTAAGGATGCGTGGATTTTGCCTGCCAAGGCTAAAGTCGGAATCTCAATGCCATGTAACTTATCAATATTCAAGAATAAGGTGAAGTTGAGCAGAACAATTAAGATACCTAAGCCTAAGCCACCGAGAATTCCACCTTGACCTGCTTCACGCTCAGACTCGGTCATGCCACCAATAACCGCCAACATAGGGAAACCTACGCCAACGTTGAACGCTGCATACAACACACCACTTAAGGCCCAACTGGGTACGGTCCAACCCAATAACTCAATCACCTCATATTGTGCCGCATGGACATTCTGCGCAGCGAAATCATAATTACCCTTAAAGATCGAATACACCATGATCGCCAAGATAATTAAGAGTAAGAATGGGATCACCAAACTAATTAAATAAATAATACTCTTCAGATTTAAGCACAGGGTTAAGATCACGAAGGTCGTCATAATGAGCGAACCCACCATAAAGTTCCACTCAAAGTGTTGATGCAATGTCGCACCCGCACCCGCCAACATAATCACACCGACCCCATACAAAAAGAAGATCAACATATAATCCACTACGGCGCCACCTGTCGGCCCAAATAAACTCGTTAAAACCTTGTCATGGCATTTAATCTTCATTCTTGAGCTAATTTGCGCAATTTGCATACCGACAAAAGCGAATAAAAAGGCGGCAATCAATGAGCCGCCAATACCGCCGACACCATAGCCTGTAAAGAACTGAATCACCTCCCTACCCGAAGCAAATCCACCACCGATGACCACAGACATATAGGCCATGGCAATTAAAAAACGTTGTTTCACTTATTCTCTCCTATGTAT
>CAZIKJ010000293.1:0-4462 GCA_964539685.1 uncultured Pelistega sp. | reverse complement strand
TTTCTGATGTGGATGCAAGTCGAGTCGATGGACGTATAGCCTTAAGTCAGGCAAGCTTTCAGTTTGAACCTATCTATCCCGCCTTAACGCAAGCCCAGGGCGAGTTGCGCGTATCTGAGAAGAATCTGCGCATTGATAAGTTGCAAGGTCAATTGTTAGGAGGCCCTGTTAGCGCTCAAGGCAGTATTGGTAGTGCGGGAGACAGTCTCCAATTTAACGGAGAGCTTACTGGACAAGGTTTACGTGATTTTCTACCCCTAAAGGGTTTGCAACGCATACAAGGCAAAACTGCGTATACAGCACGCCTTGATTTTTTAGGTCAGGACCGCTTGAATTTTAGCTTATCCTCTGCTTTAAAAGGTCTCGCTATAAATATGCCAGGCAGCTTGAAAAAGTCTGCTACGCAAGAACAGGCTTTAGAAGTCCAATGGCAGGATAAGCGGCCACAAGGGACACGACAATTGCACGTGAATTTAGGCAAGGATCAGGTTCGTGCCATATTCGAACGAATTGATAAAAGTGCCCGGTTCTTTCATCGCGGTGTGGTGGCGGTTAATCGAGCCCCAAGCCTGCCCACTAAAAATTTATCGGTATTAATTAAGGGCGGTCAATGGGATTTAGTGCAGTGGGAAGATCTCGTTGATGAGTTTGATCAGCGCCTAAGTACGCCAAGAAATACGACTAAAAATAGCCGCTCAAGCCAAGATCAGGGTGGCACTTTCCCCGAACTTTATCAATTAGACTTAGAAATGGATCATATGGATTACCATTTCTTGCATGTCGATAATATGCACTTACTGGGTAATCGTGTTGACTCTCGAAACTGGCAATTGCAGCTACGCTCGGCGGATATTCAAGGGCGGCTAGAAATTCGTATGAGTGAGGATTTGAAGGATTTACAAGCACTTAAAGGTCGCTATGACCATATCCATTGGCGCGATACTTCTATGAATTCAGATGAGGCTGGTATTGAGGGTACAACGGCACCAGGGGCGCAAGCAGGGACGAAAAGTGCCGCCGATGGATCATCAGCCAAGAAGCGCTTAGATTTGCCGAATATTGATATAGAGGTTAAACGTCTCTCAGTTTATGGCAAAAGCTTAGGTAGTTTGAATTTAAAGGGCATAGGGCGCGGTAAAAATGCCTGGCAACTTGATGAGTTAAGTCTTCATAACGATGTGGGTTCCTTGTTCGCAACAGGAAGCTTACAGAGTAACGCACAAAGTACGGCGGCGGATATTAGGCTGAATCTGAATGCTTTGGATATGGGCAAGTTCTTAACGCATTTTGGTTTAGGCGATGTGATCAATGGTGGTAATGGCTTTGTGAATGGACGTATTCAGGTGCCTGATGTACGCAATATAGCCTTGAATAATTTACAAGCACAGTGGGAAGCACAAATCACCCAAGGCAGCTTATTAAGCGTGAAATCTAAAGCAGTGAAAGCATTGGAGTTTATCTCTTTGCAATCGCTTTCTCGCCTTAGTCAAGTGGGAGAAGGGCATCGCTTATTTGGTGCTGGCTTGCAATTTGATTATGTACGAGGTCATTTTGACTTAACACAGCAACGTTTGAATGTAGCGGACTTTCGTCTAGATGGACCGCTCGTAGCAGTGGTTGCTATGGGGCATACACATTTACAGTCAAAACAACTGGATTTCCAAGCTGTAGCCGTACCAAAAATTGAAATGAGTGGTGCGGCGATTCTATCAGGCATTATTGTCAATCCAATTGTGGGTGTCGGTGCCTTCTTGACGCAGTGGCTTTTACAAGAACCTTTAGGTCGAGCATTAACTCAACGCTTTCACGTGACAGGAAACTGGGATCAAGTGAAATTAGATGATGTACCTTTACCGAGCGATGAACAATTAAAAGATAAAGACACCCAGCGCAAAATCGATGATCTCTATCGTAATTAGCCTAGTTGAGTATTCCGGTATTCTTTGAGGCTATTCATCGAGTGGGGAGGATTTCATTTACACATGTCCAGAATAGGCTTATCAGACTTAGGGTCTAGCACCTTGGTATAGACATTATTAGCTAATCTATATGGCATAATTGAAAGCATTTTATAGTACTGTCTTACGGACTTTTTCTTGTCAAATTCCTGTGCTATAAAATTTAAGAATAAATTAAAAATAATGCGTGAAGATTGATGATTGTCTGTCCACGCATATCATTTCATGAGGCAAAACATATGGCATTAAGTATCTTTGACGTATTTAAAGTGGGTGTGGGTCCATCTAGCTCACATACTGTAGGGCCGATGATTGCGGCCGTGCGTTTTGTACGCCGCTTGGAAGAAGCGAATTTATTAAATCAAGTGAAGCGCTTACATATTGAGTTGTTTGGTTCACTCGGCGCAACGGGCTATGGCCACGCCAGTGATACGGCAATTATAGTGGGGCTTTTCGGTCATCTTCCTGATCAGGTCGATACGGAAATGATTCCTGGCTTGGTTGAGCAAGTCCGTCAAGAACAGAAGATTAAACTGTTGGATCAGCTTGAGGTGAATTTTAACCCAGATACGGATCTCATTTTTAATCTTGAAGAATCTTTACCTGAGCATCCGAACGGTATGCGATTTAAAGCTTTTGATGCGGATGGCCAACAGCTCATGAAAAAGGAGTACTACTCAATAGGTGGCGGCTTCGTGATGAATTGTGATGGTATGCGGGTGAATACGACACCAGATATTCAAATTCCATATCCCTTCAATAGTGGTGATGAGTTAGTCGCCTTATGTGAGAAGCATAATCTGACGGTGGCTGAGTTAATGATGGAAAATGAGAAAGCCTACCAAGATGAGGCAGCGGTACGCGAGAAAGTCCTGCATATTTGGCATGTGATGCAAGAATGCGTTCAACGCGGTCGTTCTAAGCAAGGTGTCTTACCAGGTGGCTATAATTTGCGCCGTCGAGCATTTAAGCTCTATGAAACCTTAAGAGAGCGCCCTGAAGAATCCTTGCGTGATCCCTTATCGATGTTGGACTGGGTGAACTTGTATGCCATGTCGGTGAATGAGGAGAATGCCTCAGGTGGTCGTGTGGTGACTGCACCGACGAATGGAGCGGCAGGCGTCATTCCAGCGGTACTGCATTATTATGAACGCTTTATTCCAACGTCTAATCCACAAGGGATTATCGATTTTCTCTTAACAGCTGCGGCCATTGGAATCCTCTATAAGGAGAATGCTTCTATCTCAGGTGCTGAGGTGGGTTGTCAAGGTGAAGTGGGTGTGGCCTGCTCAATGGCGGCGGGGGCATTAGCTGCCGTGCTTGGTGGTACTGTACAACAAGTTGAGAACGCCGCTGAAATTGGTATGGAGCATAATCTAGGCATGACTTGTGACCCCGTAGGTGGATTGGTACAAGTTCCTTGTATTGAGCGAAATGCCATGGGTGCTGTGAAAGCCATTAATGCTGCGCGCTTAGCTTTACGTGGTGATGGTCAACACTTTGTTTCTTTGGATAAAGTCATTATCACCATGAAACAAACAGGTGATGATATGAAGTCTATCTATAAAGAGACCTCACGCGGTGGTTTAGCGGTTAACGTCATCGAGTGTTAGAGTGTTGACTTGGCGCGACTTATTATTGAACGGTGTATCTTACTGAGCGCTGTGGTTTTTGTTCAGAGGTGCGTCTTATTGAGTGAAGCCTTATTTAGTACAGTGCACCGTCAATAAAGTAGTACAGTGCACCGTTAATAAAGCGATAAAAAATGGGCAAAAGGTCAATTGGCTTTTTGCCCATTTTTCTGGTTTGCTAAGTCCTTACTGCTTGGCAAGAACAGTGTGCGCATTAAGGATCTAGATTTATGAGTAAATATGGTTTTTATCTAGTTCCCTTAATAGACGCATTATTTAGCACTTTTGAAAACCAAGCGATCAAAAACAAAGCCACCGAAGAGGGCGAGTACAGCGATGTGCGACCAGTGGATGGTGTCGACCAGATTGCTATGTACGAAAATAGTCACAGCAGTACCAAAAATCATACCAAACACGGCACGCATCGTTAAGTAAGCCCAGTTCTCATCTTCTAGGCTAATAATGCCTTGCTTGGATTTAAAGCTCAATTTGCTGTGATCCATCAGGCAAGTGGCGACCGATAATAAAGCACCGATAGCACCAAAAAATAAAGCCAAGAAACTGACTGACCAGGTAATCATGGTGGCAAATAAGCCAAATACGATTAAGGCAATCACAAAACCGCCACTTTTGAAAAGCGAGTCGGCTGGTGGTGAAGATAACTCTGATTCCTGCACAGGGGTCTGCTCTGTTTGAACTTGTGATTCATTCAATTGCGGATCATTCATACGTTTTACTCCTTTTTCGTTGTTTAAACATTGTATTCATTATAAAACAGTTGCTCATGAAATCGAGTAGCGAAAACCTGAGGAAAAACCTATTGTAACGAGTTACGATAGCAAGATTATGACGTTTTTGTCATAAATTTAAGGC
>CAZIKJ010000292.1:0-1712 GCA_964539685.1 uncultured Pelistega sp. | reverse complement strand
AGATACAGCAGATAAGCGGCTAGGCTAATCATACTAACATGCACAAAGATTGTACCCATGGCCAAAAATGATCGTCGCGCTCGACCTGTAGGAATAGCATTAATCAGTAGAAAATTCAGTGTCTTAATTAAATAGGGCTTGAGCAGAAAAAGACTCAGTAGGCTAAGCCCAAGTCCGATAAGAAAAGGCCATCTATGCGCTGAAGACCACACACTACTTGATACAGTCGAGACTTCAGTCAGAAAGTTATTAAATCGAATCCTATCTGAAGGCAGCGCAGAGGCCCAATTACTCCAAAAAGTAGGACTTACTATACTTTGCACCTTCAATGACAGTTCATCTTTAAAGCGCTGACGACGTTCAGCCACTAGCGTTTTACTCTTTTCTTCAGCTTCGCTAATAATGAGGATCAGTTGCTTTCGTGTTGCATCAAGACGATCTCGTTCTTTCTGCAGAGCACTGCGCTGTTCAGCCACAAAGGCCGCTTCAGGCGCTAAATCTTTACTGGCGGGTTCTGGCTCAACAGCTGGTGTCTGCACAGAAGGTGCGCTAGCCGTTTCAGGTTCCGTATTAGCTGCAGTACTGGCTGATGTACTAATACTATTGATTTTATTTTCTAAATCGATAACTTGCTGCGTTACAGAAGCAAGCAATAATTGCGCATTTTGTTGAATTTGAGCAAGCTTAGCTGTCTGCGCCTGCAAATCTGCATTATCCACACTGGTCTCGGGAATCTGTGCCAGTTCTTCTTGTAAATGCTCAATACTGATTAAATTTTCTTCAATGACTGGTTTTGCCTGCGCCAACGTCCCGCCAACCACAGTCAACAAAAAGGCAAACACGCCTATAGAGAAGTAAGCCAATAAATTCTTCGTTATTTTCATAGTGAACATCGGTGTCGTAAGCGCTCATATAAGCTAAATTTCACGCATTATGCGATTATGAACACATTTATTACCTATTGATCGGTATTGCTCAGCTTATATTAAGGCGAATTCAGCATTATTAAGGTCTTAAGGATAGCGCGATTTTAAGCATCTGTGTATAACTAATGATGAAATTTGTTTCTAGCTGTTAGTTTTGCTTGAACGATCCTGACTTAAGGAGAATCGATTCTGTGTGAATAAATAACAAGCTACAAGGGCCTAATCTATTTGGCTTATAAGGTATCATTACCCAAATACGAAGCACAACTAAAAATCCAGCAAGTCATGATTATTTACGCTTTCGCAGCATATGTGAGATACAGATAGCGAGCGTTAAATAAAGACCAGCACAAATCCAAAGCACCTTATTATGCGCCTGCACGAAAGCTATTGACGCCGACTCTTGTAGCGCGCTGGCAGCTACTTGAGGCAAGGATTGTGCAATGGCAAAAGCCTCGCCAATTGAACGACCAGCTTGCAAACTCATTACACCGTCAAGATCAGTAGGCAAGATTATTGCTTGTTGATAAAAGAAACTCAATAGTAAACCAAAAAGCGCAACGCCCAGACCCGTACCTAACTCATAAGCCATACCTCCAATTGCCCCAGCGGCTGTAGCCTTACTACTCGGTACGGTTGACATCAGAGCCGCAGTAGAGCTTAATAAAGCCAACTCAATCCCAAACCCTAACATGACCATCAATAGCCATGCTTGAACAGCTTGCTCAACAAAATCAATTTGCGTAAAAAGTAGGAAGCTCAAACTGCATAACAATAAACCAACTG
>CAZIKJ010000291.1:0-10379 GCA_964539685.1 uncultured Pelistega sp. | reverse complement strand
ATAATAGGTCGGGCCAATATCATGCATATCAATCGCCACCGTACTGGGTGACTCAGGATGATTAACGGTAAAACCCGTCGCCAAACATTGCGTGTAAGAGAACATATTCTGGCCAATCCAAGCAGGTGGCAAATAGGCGAGAACATCTTCCTTATCGGTCAAGCCTTCCATACGCTCGATAACCTTAGCACGATCAATCAGGGCCGCATGCGTGAGCACCACACCTTTTGGCTTACCCGTGGTACCTGAGGTATAGAACATGGCGGCAGTATCACTACTCTGAACCGCTTCAACCGAACGCATATAAGCATCAGGATGTTGGGCTCCATACGCTTGGCCTTTTTCGGTCAAACCATCGAAAGAAATCAGCATATCGTCGTGATAGTTACGTAGACCACGAGGATCGTCATAAATCACTAACTGTAAGTGCGGCACTTGTTCGCGAACCTCAAGCATCTTGTCGACTTGCTCTTGGTTTTCAACAACCACGATACTTAAGTGGGCATCGATTAAGACGTGCACCATCTCTTGGGCCACCGCATCTTGATACATCGGCACAGGGATCGCACCTACGGCTTGCGCTGCCATCATAGCCATATACAAGCGTGGCCGATTCTCACCCACGATACCAATATGGTCACCTTTCTTGACGCCATATTCTAAAAAGGCGTTGGCTACTGCCTTAACTAGATCGGCTACTTCTGACCAAGTAAATTCTTGCCAAATACCAAGATCCTTTTCCCTCATGGCCGCTTGATTACCCCGCTCACGTGCGTGCTTGAGCAGCAAGCTAGGGAATGTAAGTTGCTCTGATTGCATCACCATATTGTCTCCTTGTGGTGCATTCCAATGATTTAAGCATTGTTTAATGGGCTGACCTTAAGTCAGTCACTTTGTCTTAGTCTTTATACTACTTGCAAAAGTACTCTATTAAATGTAGTCTAAATGTCATTGCAACGACATTTGCCTATATTTTGAGGGTAAGTCCTTATGAGTGTTTTTACTAACTTCAAACCTAAGTGGTTTCGCGACCTCACCCCAGAGCACCAAGAACGCGTGGAGAATGAGATTAAGGTCATCAACTATAAAGCAGGTGCAATGATTGAACAAAAAGGCAACGGTCCCTTGAGTTGGATTGGCGTCATTAATGGCTTGATTAAGGTATCAGTGGGCAATGCCGATGGCCGAATTACGTCCCTAATTGGGATCCCTGCGGGCGGCTGGATTGGCGAAGGGAGCTTATTGAAGAATGAAAAAAGGCGTTATGATGTCTTTGCTCTGCGCGACTCTGTCATTGCCAAAATGCCACAATCGACTTTTGAGTGGTTATTGGATAATAGTATTGTCTTTAACCGCTTCTTATTAGTGCAGCTGAATGAGCGCTTAGGCCAATTCGTGGGACGGACGGAGAACGATCGATTGCTAGATGCCGATGGTCGTGTGGCGTCGTGTCTTTCAGAGTTGTTTAACCCACATCTCTACCCTAACGATGATTACCGCTTGAATATTACCCAAGAAGAGATTGGCTATCTAGCCCGGGTCTCGCGCCAGCGCACCAATCAAGCCTTAAAGCGCCTGGCAGAATTGAAGATTATTGAGTTGGAGTATGGTGCTGTCTGTATCTTAGACCTTGAAGCGCTGCAGCAGTTTTATCAGAACCAATAGAAACACAGAGACTAAGCGCGTTAGACTACTAGCGACAAAGAACGACTAACTTAGGCCATGAAAAAGACATTGCCATTCTACTAAGGGCACCACCAAGCAAACGCAGCACTATCAGGTGAGCGTAGTAAGACTAAGTATAATCACGCGCGCCAAAAATCGCCGAGCCGATGCGTAGTTCGGTTGAGCCCTCAGCAATCGCTAAATCATAATCTGCACTCATGCCCATGGATAAGGTAGCTAACTCTAGCCCAGTGACTTGGCGCGCTTGCTCAGCTAACTCACGTAAGCGCTTAAAGCAATCCCGCACCACCGCTGGGTCTTGGCTATTCTCAGCAATCGTCATAAAGCCCTTGAGGCGTAAAGTATCGTAGCGTTGTAATTCTTGGATAAAGTGGATCACCTCTTCAGCAGGCATACCACTCTTGCTCTCTTCGCTACTGGTCTTCACTTGAATCAGCGCATCAATACTGCGGCCTTCCAATTGCAAGCGACGATCCAGCACTTGCGCTAAGTCTAAGCGGTCTAAAGATTGAATCTCACTGGCGTACTTGGCGACTTCTTTTGCCTTATTGGTCTGTAAATAACCGATCAATACCCATTGCAACGGTAGCTGCGCCAAGGCTTGAGCTTTTTCCTTAAGCTCTTGTGCCTTATTTTCGCCAAACCGCAGCAAGCCGACTTGTGTCGCCTCTTCAATGACCTCACTGGGGAAGGTTTTGCTTACAGGCAATACGCGTACACTGGCAGGGTCTCGACCATGCCTGATACAGCTGGCTTTAACATCGGCGAGCACCTGTTCAATGCGTTGCTTTAACATATTTCTTTTCCCACGTGAATAAGTCATGTGCCCCCTAGGGCTTATATTGTGTACACGATAAGTTGTTCCGTAAACCGCGACTCATGCTGCTCTCAGCTCAAGTCGGAGACAACTTATTCTCATTATAAACCGACTATATATAGCTAAGTACTAATAATGATTGAATATTCTACTGGAAATGACCTAAAATTGATTTTTAGACTGATTTTTTAGCATCATGATTAATGACAAGCAGCACCAGGCCACGATGACGATTTTAATGACACCGGATATGGCCAACTTCGCAGGTAATGTGCACGGTGGTACGATTCTCAAGTATCTTGACCAAGTTGCCTATGCCTGTGCGAGTCGCTATGCGGGTTCTTATGTTGTTACTTTGTCTGTCGACCAGGTGATGTTTCGTCAACCCATCCATGTAGGTGAGCTCGTTACCTTCTATGCATCAGTCAACTATACAGGTACCACTTCGATGGAAATTGGTATTAAAGTCGTGACGGAGAATATTTCGAAGCGTTTTGTGCGTCATACGAATAGCTGCTATTTCACCATGATTGCGGTTGATGAAAATCGTAAACCCACTGCCGTGCCACGCTGGGAGCCTTCAACCCCTGAAGAGCGCAAGCGTTATGAGGCAGCCCAAATTCGTCGCCAACTACGTCATGAGATGGAGAAGCGATACGAGGCAATCGGTCAGAAAATCTCTGACGTCACCGCTGAGGACAAGCAGTAAACTCAACAACTGTTGAGGCGCTATCGCTATTAGCCGCTGCAATCGTTACGGCCATATGAGCCACTGTAGTCACTCTGTCGTACTTTTGTTGTATGCTCTAAACAAACCGTTGTAAACCACTATTTTATCTCCTTGATAAGTTTCTTTGTTCTTACGCTTGATTGCTATTTGCATTGTCGTTATACATTGATTCTTCACCCTTGTTATGAATGCCACGTTAAACCGTTTAATTAAACAATTGTCACTTGAACCTGTCACCACCGATATTTTCTTAGGTGAGAGCACGGATATGCTACATACTGGCCGCATCTTTGGTGGGCAAGTGCTGGGACAAGCATTAATGGCGGCGTCATTAACCGTGGTGCCTGAGCGCCATGTGCACTCAATGCATTGCTACTTTATTCGTCCAGGTGATGTAAATTTACCGATTCGCTATGAGGTTGAACGTGTGCGTGATGGTGGTAGTTTCTCCATGCGTCGCGTTACGGCCTATCAAGAAGACAAGCATATATTCACGCTTTCAGCGAGTTTTCAGATGGAAGAGCCTGGCTTTAATCATCAGGACACCATGCCTCAAGTGCCAGGTCCTGAACACTTCCTCAGTGAAGAAGCCTTAGTGCGTCAATTTGCCCATATCTTACCTAAGGGATTGAGCCAACGCTTCTTGGTCGATGGCAATCCAATTGAGATTCGCTTAAGTAATCCGCAGCAGTACTTTACACCAGGTCAATATGACGCCAATTGCTTTATGTGGTTTCGCGCGAATGGCCAGATGCCAGACAATCCCCTAGCCCATAAAGCGATGCTTGCTTATATGAGCGATTTTTACTTGCTATTCACGACATTATTACCGCACGAGCAGGCGCCTTTTGACCGCAGCATGCAGATGGCGAGCCTCGATCACGCACTCTGGTTTCATCGTCCTATTAATATGGGAGAATGGAATTTATTCTGTGTGGAATCCCCGAATGCTTCAAGCGCTCGCGGACTCTCTTTTGCGCGTGTCTTTAATCAGAGAGGCGAACTACTCGCGACAGCCGCACAAGAAGGTCTTATTCGCAATACCACGCGTTTTCCGAGTACGTCGTGAAAATTCTCTTCACGAATTTTCTCAAAGGCAATGGTGGCGGACATGTCACCTATATCATCAATTTGCTCAAGAACATGAGCACACAATATGAATGCCATGTCGCCAGCCCACAAAGTAGTCGTCTCTTTCGTTTTGCCCAAGCGATACCCGGTGTGCGCTCTATTGCACAAGAGTTTAGCTCTCGCCTCCCCTTGATGTGCATGGAAATACAGCAGATTCGCACACTCCTTAAGCGTGAGCGCTATGATATCGTCCATGTCAATGGCTCAGCTGATCATCGTCTTATCGTACTTGCTAGTTTAGGTCTAAAGCATCGTCCAAAGATTGTATTCACTAAACACAATGACCATCGACTTAAGAGCTTTGGAAATCGTATGCGTGCGCTTGGCACTGATAGTGTTATCGCCGTCAGCCAGTACGTCCTCTCTCTGTTTAAGAACACCGCTTACGAAGGTAAACCGATACGTGTTGTTTACCATGGTGTCGATACGGACTATTTTGCTCCTTGTGATGACCACGCTTTTCGTGACCAGCAGCGGCAGTCACTTGTGGGCCCCGAGCATAGCAGTCTCATCTTAATTGGGAGTTCAGGGGGAACTGATTATGAAAAAGGCTGGTTAGAAATGGTTGAAGCGGTCTCGCTTTTGCCCCAAGAACTACGTCAACAATGCCGTATTATCGTCGCTGGCGATCTGCCCGACACACAGAAAATACAGGTCTTAGTCGACCTCGGCATACAAGACTCTGTCATCTTTCCGGGTTTACTGGATGATGTGCGTCCTACCTTATTAGCGTGTGACCTCGGATTTGTTTTGTCACACAAAGAAGCGCTTTCATTCGCCTGTCGTGAATCCATGTCACTTGGCTTACCGACGATTGTCAGCGATGCGGGCGGTTTACCTGAGAATATTCGTCACCAAGAGAACGGTTGGATCGTCCCCGTAAAGAACCCCCAGGTACTAGCACAGCTATTATCAGAGATTTTACCGAATACCGCCTTACGCCAAAAAATTGGTGATGCTGCACGCAAAACTGCAGAAAATGAGTTTAATTTAAGGCTTTTCACACAAAATACCCTCTTATGCTATGATGAAGTATTACAGCACAAGCGTCATTCAAGGTAATTTTATGCTGATGCTAAGATTCATTATTTCTTTAGTATCATGGCCTAATACTGTTACAGCTTTAGACTATACATGATGATTCCTATACTGATGTATCACCAGATTGCCGCTATGCCCGCTAAGGGCACGCCTTACCGCGGCCTCAGTGTTCCCCCCGAGAAATTTCGAGCGCAGATGCGCTGGCTCAAGCGCCTGGGCTATCAGGGCCTGAGCATGCGCGATTTAGAGCCTTATCTGCGTGGCGAGAAGCGTGGGCGCGTATTTGGTATTACCTTCGATGATGGTTATGCGAATGTTCTAGAGAATGCCTTACCCGTACTACAAGAATGCGGCTTTACCTCAACCACCTATTTTGTCGCGGGTCATGCGCCTGGTCATAATTACTGGGACCACGAAAAAGGCGTCCCTCGCTCTGAGTTAATGAGTATTAGCCAAATTGAGCGTTGGCGTGATGGGGGCCAAGAAATTGGCTCACATACCTTAGACCATGTCCATCTGGCCCAATTACCGATTGAACAAGCCGAACACCAAATTAAAGAATCTAAACGTATTCTAGAAGCACTTTACCAAGTGCCCGTCACCGCCTTCTGTTACCCTTACGGTGACTGCAATGAGGCGGTGTTTGCCCTCACCCAAAAGGCGGGGTATACCAATGCCACAACGATTGAACGTGGTTTAGTTTTACCCACTGACGATTTATATCGTCTACCCCGCGTCACTATCGCGGGTTCATTAGATTTATTTTCCTTTTTTATGAAAGTGCTTACTAAGAAAGAGCACCGCCACCGCCTTAAAAAACAAGCAAACGACGGAGTTTACTAAGACAACATCATGGTTGATTTACTCATTATTCTTGGCTTAATTTTAGTCAACGGCCTTTTTGCCATGTCTGAGATTGCCGTAGTGTCCTCTAAGCGCTTACGCCTTCAGAAACAAGCCGACGGTGGGAGCGCTTCAGCTGCCGCTGCGGTGAAACTCGTCGATAGCCCAAGCCGCTTCCTATCTACCGTGCAAATTGGTATTACCCTTATTGGTATTTTTAACGGTGCTTTCGGTGAAGCTTCGCTGGTACAGCGCTTAGCCCCAGCACTAGAGCCGATGATTGGTGCCGCTTCCTATCAAGTTGCCCTGGCCATTGTAGTGATTGGTATTACCTTTGCCTCTTTAATTTTTGGCGAATTAGTGCCTAAGCGTATCGCCATGCAATACCCAGAGCGCGTGGCCACCTTGATTGCGATTCCGATGTCGTTCTTATCGCGTATTGTGTCCCCTTTCGTCTTAGTTCTCTCCTTCACCACGGATTTAATATTGCGTCTCTTACGTCTGCATGATGGCAAGGGCGATGCGCTGACCGAGGAAGATATTAGTGGCATGCTCAGTGAAGGCGCCACGGCTGGTCTATTCGAGAAAACTGAACACGATATTGTGGCTCGCGCCCTACGCTTAGATGACCGCCATATTGCCTCGATTATGACACCACGCTCTGAAGTGGATTATTTAGATATTAATGATCCAATTGAGACCACCTTGATGACCATTGCCGACAGCCCCTACTCACGCTTCCCTGTGTGTGAGAATGAGTTAGATAATGTGATTGGTATCTTAGATGCTGGGACACTCTTTGAGCAGCAGATCCGTGGTCAAGAAATTAATCTACGCGCTCTGGCGAAACCCGCGAAGTTCGTGCCCGAAACCATTAGCGCCATGGACTTATTAGAAACCCTGCAAGAGAATCGATCGGAGATTGCCGTGGTAATTAATGAGTATGGCGAGGTTGAAGGCGTCGTTACCTTACGCGATATTCTTAAGGTGCTGGTTGGTCATAGCATTCCGACCAATGAAAACCAACCATCCGATGCGGTACAACGTAAAGACGGCTCATGGCTGATTGAGGGCAATATGACCTTAGATCGCTTCCGTGAAGTCTTTCATAAACAATTCCAATTCCCTGATGAGGAAGACGAGAACTATCACACCATGGCAGGCTTTGTGATGCATCAGCTAGGACATATTCCGACTGAGGCGGAGAGCTTCGAATGGAATGAGTTCTATATTGAAGTGATGGATATGGATAAGCACCGCATTGATCGTCTCTTAGTGAAAATCATGGACGATGAAAGCGTGGAAGGTACCGACGCTTAACATCTATTGTTCCACGTCTAGCAAATTATTCACCCGCGTCTCAAACTTACTACGGTGAATTGAGAAAAAGGTCCTGACATTGCGCACATGATGAGTCGCGGTGAATAAGCGCCCGACTAAGTCATGATAGGCTGGCATATCCGAGACCTGCAGAATCAAGACAAAATCAGGACCGCTGGAGACTCGATAGCATTGCAGAATGGCCTCCTCATTCGCCACTAAGCGCTCAAACTGAATAAACACCTCATTCGATTGTTGGCTCAGATTAATCTCCACAATCGCCGTTAAGCTAGGCGAGATTTTATCACCATCCAATAAAGCCACTTGTTTGCGAATAATGCCCTGTTCTTGTAAATGCCGCACTCGCCGTAAACAGGTTGGTGCCGACGCAAAAACCCGCTCAGCCAACTGCTGATTGGTTAATGAGGCATCCTCTTGTAGTTGTTGTAGGATACGACGGTCTAAATCATCTAGCTCTAACACTCTTATTCTCCTGTCTTACAAGATTCGGGCTCTCTATTGCCCAGATCAAGCATTCTTATTCTGAAAAGTGCTACAACTTTCTAAAGCACTTTCTAAAGCACTACCGCTATTGCTCTATGCCCACTGATTCAGCGACGCGCTTATCTGAGTGTTGCCTTGTTCCTAGCGCTAGCTTTTTCCTAGTATTGTCTTTCACGGATACCGTTTTCACGAGTACTGTTTTTCCGAGTGTTGTTTTTTAAGTCATAGGTGATTTAAAAAATCACAGTTTGTGATTAAAAACAGTCCTATTTTATACCTTCAATCACGCCATGTTGAAATTAAATTTCAAATAAAAGCAAATATTTTTAATTATATTCTATCAGTGATATTCATGCAATTTATTTACATTTTCTTAATAAAAATTGATATTAAATTTCTCACAAATCATGCAAAATAGCAGCGTTACAATTATTTTTATTCCTGGAGTTTACGCTTATGTGTGGAATTGTTGGTGCAGTAGCGCAACGTGATATTACCCCTATCTTGGTTGAAGGCCTTAAGCGCCTTGAATATCGTGGTTACGATTCTTGCGGTGTTGCGGTTTATAAGGACGGCAATTTAGTACGTACTCGCAGTACGCGACGCGTTGCCGAATTGGATGCACAGATTCAAGCCGATGATGTGCATGGCTTTACTGGCATTGCACATACTCGCTGGGCCACCCATGGTGCACCAGAAACCTTCAACGCACACCCGCACTTCTCAGGCCAGGACAAGGGTGAGCCACGTATCGCACTGGTGCATAACGGCATTATCGAGAACTACGAAGAGCTACGTGAAGAACTCCAGAAACAAGGTTTTGTCTTTGAAAGTCAGACCGACACGGAAGTGATTGCCCACCTCATTAATCACTTATATAACGGTGACCTATTTGATGCGGTTCAACAAGCAGTGACCCGCCTAGAAGGTGCTTATGCGATTGCCGTATTCTGCCGCGATGAGCCACACCGTGTGGTCGGTGCACGCCAAGGTTCTCCCCTGGTGATTGGCTTAGGCAATAATGAGAATTTCTTAGCTTCTGACGCCTTAGCTTTAGCGGGTAGCACCGATCAGATTATCTACTTAGAAGATGGCGATATTGCTGACTTGCAATTATCTAATGTGTGGATTGTCGACCGTAATTTACAAGCCGTTGAGCGCAAAGTGCACACGGTGAATGCCTACACCGCTGCGGCTGATTTAGGCCCTTATCGCCACTATATGCAGAAGGAAATCTTCGAGCAACCACGTGCGGTCGCCGATACCTTACAAGATATTGAAGTCATTAGCCCAGAACTCTTTGGCGAAGGGGCTGGCGCCGTCTTTAAAGAAATTGATAATATCCTTATCTTGGCCTGCGGTACTTCCTACTATGCTGGTATGACCGCGCGCTATTGGATCGAATCGATTGCCAAAATTCCTGTTAATGTTGAAGTGGCGAGCGAATATCGCTATCGCGACTCTGTACCGAATCCGAAAACCTTGGTCGTCACCATCTCACAATCGGGCGAGACAGCGGATACCTTGGCCGCCTTAAAGCACGCGCGCTCTTTAGGCATGCACAACACACTGACCATCTGTAATGTGCAGAGCAGCGCTATGGTGCGCGAGTGTAAGTTGAACTATATTACCCGTGCCGGCGTAGAAATTGGCGTCGCATCGACGAAGGCCTTCACCACCCAATTAGTCGGTCTCTTCCTCTTAACCCTCGCTCTCGCTAAGGTAAAAGGCCAATTAAGCGAAGCACGCGAAGTCGCTTATATTAAAGAACTGCGCCATTTACCCGTAGCACTCAGCGCCACCCTCGCCCTTGAACCCCAAGTCATGGACTGGGCTGATAAATTCGTGCCGAAAGAGAACGCCCTCTTCTTAGGTCGTGGTATGCACTACCCTATCGCCCTAGAAGGCGCTTTAAAATTAAAAGAAATTAGCTATATTCATGCTGAAGCCTATCCTGCCGGGGAACTTAAGCATGGCCCATTAGCCTTAGTGACTGACGCCATGCCGGTGGTGGTGATTGCGCCCAAAGACGAGCTATTGGAAAAATTAAAATCGAATATGCAAGAAGTACGTGCGCGTGGCGGTCAGTTATATGTATTTGCCGAACACGATGCAGGCTTTAGTGATGATGAAGGCTTCAAAACTATCGTGTTACCGAAAGTCGATGAAGTAACAGCGCCGATTTTCTATACCGTGCCGTTACAGTTGCTTTCTTACCACATCGCTTTAATTAAAGGTACGGACGTGGATCAACCGCGTAATCTTGCGAAAGCCGTAACGGTAGAATAATAACCTTGCCTAAACGCC
>CAZIKJ010000290.1:0-3454 GCA_964539685.1 uncultured Pelistega sp. | reverse complement strand
TTGGAAACCACGTTGCGGTCTTTTGATTGAACGTGAGGTTTGGCCGAACTTATTAAGGGGGGCCAAAAAGCATAATGTTCCTATGATTCTAGCGAGTGCCCGTTTCTCCGAGTCTGCCTTGAAACAAGCCAATCTGCTTGGGGCGGTTGCTCGCGAAGCGTACCAGAGTCTTGATTCTATTCTTGCGCAAAGCCAGCAAGATGTGGATCGCTTGCAGGAATTGGGCCTTAACAGAATTGAAATTGTAGGTAACCTCAAGTTTGATGTGAATATTTCAATGAATCAGGTGGAGATGGGGCGAATTGCGCATGATCACTTACAGCGTCCGATCATCACTATGGCGAGTACACGAGACGGTGAAGAAAATCTATTCATAGAGGCAATTCTGGCGCGTCGGCGCCAAGTAGAGTCTGAGGCTAAGCTGGAGCAGAAAGCCGCTGAGGCGAAGGCTTCTAAACAAGTTGTTGAAGTGAATGCGCATTGTGATGCGGTAACTGTTGTAGAGTCAAATAAATCAAATTTAAAGAAACCTCTATATGTTATCGTGCCACGCCATCCAGAGCGTTTTGTTGAGGTTGAGGCCTTATTACGCAAGTCAGATTTACATTACGTGCGTCGTTCGGACAGTCCGAGTGATCAGCAGCTCGCACAGACGGATGTCTTATTAGGTGATACGATTGGTGAGATGTTTTTTTATTACGGACTCTCAGATATCGCTATTGTTGCGGGTAGTTTTGCTGATTTTGGTGGTCAAAATCATATTGAAGCGTGCGCGGTCGGAGTGCCAGTTATTGTTGGTCCTCATACACAGAACTTTGCCAAATATGTCGAAGATGCTATTGTCGAAGGCGCAGCGCGCCGTGTTCGCCATCCGATTGAGGCGATTATATTAGCGCATAGCATATTAGATGATCCTGAGCTCCTGCATAATATGGGTCAGGCGGGTAAGCAATGGCTAGCCTTGCACCAAGGTGTTAGCCAACGTATATATAGAATGATTAGACCACTGTTAGGCAATAATGGCACACCATAAGCTCGCCTAAAGTTTATGTATGCATTAAATTTCGAATGTAAAGTATTTTATGAGCCAAAATTTTCTACCGAGTCCTGAGCTGATGCAAAAGACCTTATGGTCCTGTTTGCCAGAGTTTGCCTCGGTGCAATGGTTGGAGCAAGTTAATTCAACCAATATTATTTTATTGCATGAAGCGAAGGATGAACAGCAAGAGAGTGTTCGACCTGCATTAGTCGGCGCGCATTATCAAACCAGTGGTCGTGGTCGCTTGGGTCGCAAATGGGCGGGACAGCAGGGGGCGACACTGATGTTCTCTTGTGCTTATGATGTGCACTTGGCCCCTAGTCGCTTAGCGGTTTTAGCGCCTTTAGCTGGGATAGTGGCTTGTGAGCAATTGCGTCAACTGGTGGACCCACGCATGCAGTCTTCACTTCGTATGAAGTGGCCCAATGATATTCTTTATGGCGAGGGAAAACTATCGGGCTTATTGGTTGAGTCAGTGCGCCCAACACTTGGTCGCGCTAATAATCAACATCACGCCGTCGTGATCGGCATGGGTATGAACTTGGCGGATGCTAAGCAACTAGGCGCACATCTAGGACGCAAAGTCGCCGATTGGGCATCAGTGCTTCGAGATATGCATAAAGACGAGCAGTTAATGAGTGAGAGCATGGCGCATTTAGTGGCGCGCATTGCCAAAGCTTGGGGTGAGGCTATTCGACTGTATGAGCTTGAAGGCTTCGCACCATTTATTGCGCGTCATCGAGTGCTTGATGCATTATTCGAGCAAGAGATTTTGGTCTGGCAAGATGGTAAAGTCATCTTACAAGGCACGGCGGTGGGCTTAGATGAGCAGGCGCGCTTATTAGTGCGTACTGAACAAGGCGAAGTCATACCCTTATTCAACGGTGAAATTTCAATTCGTACTGAAGGCGCGGATATCCCTGCTTAATGGTAAGCAAGATAAGCCTCGGTGTTGATGCGCTAGAGGTAATAAGCCAAGATAAGCGCAGTGAGCGGCAAGCTAAGCGCAAAGATGAGGTAGAAGAGAGAATGGAAGCGGGGATGGAGCAAGACAAACAATTTGTCCTATTACTCGATAGCGGCAATACACGCTTAAAGTGCCGTTGCATTGACGCGCACAATGGGGTTCTGTACCAGCAGTTTTCTGTATCGAATACGCAGCTTGATCAGGCCGTACAAGCGATGCAAACCTTAGCGGGTGAAGTGGTGGCGATTCATGCGGTGGCAGTGACGAGTGCCGAGTTTAAGCAAAGTATTCAACAAGCGTGTGAGCAAGCTCTAGGCACTCGCTGCCCAAGCATTGAGTGGCATCATTCAGCACAAGACACCGTCATTTTACGCAATCTGTATGAACCGATCCATCACCTCGGTAATGACCGTTGGTTTGGCATGATTGGGGTGTTAAGCCATGCCCAGAGCCACTTAGCTACGCAAGCGTCTGTCCCAAGTCCCGTGCAGCAGACAGCTACTGAGCAGAGTAGCGCGCGACCGATTATGTACATCAGTTTTGGTACTGCAACAACAGTAGATACGATTTACAAGAAAGACTTTCTGGGGGGGATGATTTTGCCAGGTGTGGAGCTCATGCAAAACAGCTTAAAGCAAGGCACGGCGCAACTTCCTCTAGTCGCTATTAATGCAGAAACTCGAATTGATGCCTTTCCACGGGGTACGCAAGCGGCGATTACGGCGGGAATTGTCGCCGCCCAAGCTGGAGCAATTGTGCGACAATGTCTCCTCGTGCGAGAGCAGTTAGGTGGTTATCCCGATATTTATGTGGCGGGTGGCGCACGATTTGGGGTTTTACCAGAACTTAAGCGCATGCTATCAAGCCTTATTCATTCGCCCCAAGTGCATCCAAGCTATGCTCCGTCACGACAAGCTCAAGAGGTTGCAGCACAGGTGATAGATGATCAAGAGCAGATAACAAGCCATGAGAATACTCGGTTGTCTGAACAAGCGGTAAACCAGTCAGTTTCAGCAGAGATCGCTTTATATGAGTTAGAAGCCCCCGTCTTAGACGGTTTGCATTATCATTACGTTAAAGAATCTTTAGGAAAATAAGATGAAAGTATTATTTTTGGCCCTCTTCATCGCTAATGTGTTTTTATTTGGTTTGGGTGCAGGTTGGTTTGGCATTGTTCCAAGCGATATGAATATGGGTGCTGGCACTAAAGCCCCCATTGAATTTAAACCGCAGTCGATTCACTTTATACAGGCTCAGTAGAATTTATGGCAGTACATACAGAGAAAGTTTTTTTTGAAGGGGAGCAAGGCCCTATTGAGTGTGCGATTGATTGGCCCGATGTTCCTGTACAAGGCTGGGCTTTATGTTTGCACCCACACCCACTTCACGAAGGCACGAATACCAATAAAGTGGTGACCACCGTCGCGCGAGCGTGTAATCAGAATGGC
>CAZIKJ010000289.1:0-2636 GCA_964539685.1 uncultured Pelistega sp. | reverse complement strand
GGCAAGAAGATTGAAGAATTGATTGCGCGCTTAGCACAGAAAGCGCGTGCCGCTGGGATTCACTTAATCCTAGCGACGCAGCGCCCAAGTGTTGACGTCATTACGGGCTTGATTAAAGCTAATATTCCAACACGAATTGCTTTCCAAGTGTCTTCGAAAATCGACTCTCGCACTATTCTTGATCAGATGGGTGCTGAATCCCTCTTGGGTCAAGGTGATATGCTGTATATGCCGCCAGGCAGTGGTCTACCGCAACGCGTGCATGGTGCTTTTGTGAGTGATGATGAAGTGCATCGTGTCGTTGAGTTCTTGAAAGAGCAGGGCGAGCCAGAGTATATCGAAGGTATTCTTGAAGGCGGTGTAGCGGGTGCTGACTCAGTTGATGGCATGGGTGGTTTTGGTGGTGGCATGGCCGATCAAGAAAGCGATCCACTCTATGATCAAGCCGTTGAGATTGTTTTGCGTACCCGTAAAGCATCAATTTCATCGGTACAGCGTCACTTGCGTATTGGTTACAACCGTGCTGCCCGCTTATTAGAGCAGATGGAAGCCGCTGGACTAGTGTCGCCAATGCAGCCGAATAATAACCGAGAGGTGTTGGCGCCAGCGGGTCCAAGCGCGGATGATTAATAAAGCGCAGATAATTCAGATATTTTAGCGGTATTGAATCTGCGAATTTAAATGTAGATAAGGAATAAGGCATTGATGAGCAATGCCGAATAACGTAGAAGACGTACTGCGTAATAATGTTGAGTGAATTCCGTTACTGCAGATTTTCAAGTGAGAGCTGACATTTAGATGGCATCAAGCTAGATCTGTTTACCTGGATTTAAGTGAACATAGGTGCTTAATGACTAGGTAATTATTTCACTAATGACATTGTTTTTACGTTTTATTAACACCTAAAACATGAAAAATAGCTTACAAATAAGACTCGTCGCAATTGTTCTATAAAGGATAGGCAAGCAATGAAAAAACAAGTAATCATCAGTTCTGTGCTTTCTGCAGCATTAAGCGTAGTCTTGAGCAGCATGAGTTTAAGTGCACATGCTCAAGGGTTTACTGTGAATAGTGATTTATTAGCCCCAGGAGCTGGTTTACAAACAGATTTAGGCGAAGTCAAATTCACTGAAATTCCTAAGGTGGTGAATACAACTAAAACCGATGCGCGCCAGCAATTACGTGATTTTGTTAAGAATATTAAGTCGGCTAGTGGCCAATTTGCTCAACAAACGGTCGGTGGTTCGAAAGCGAAGCCTGCACAATCTGGCACGTTTGCCTTTGAGCGTCCAGGTAAATTCTCTTGGAAAACGACTAAGCCGTATGAGCAAAGCGTGATTTCTGATGGTAAGACCGTATATCAATACGATCCAGACTTAATGCAAGTTACTGAGCGCAGCACGAAAAATGCTGTCGGTGCATCACCCGCATCAATTTTATTTGGTACGGGTAGCTTAGACGATAACTTTAATGTCAAGGTTCTCCCAGAGAAAGACGGTATGGTTTGGTTGCGAGCTACGCCCAAAGTGGCAGATGCAGGTATGAGCCATATTGATATTGCTTTTGCCAATAACTTACCCGCGGAATTACAGATTCTTGATTCATTTGGCCAGACAACCAGTATCAAGCTCCGCAATTTTAAATCAAATGCGGCGATCGCTGCCTCAACTTTCCGTTTTACTGCCCCTAAGGGGGTGGATAGAGTGCGCTTGGATTAATCCTAGTCCTTATCGTAAGTCTGAGGTGCTTAGCTAAACAAGGGTAAGATTTCAACGCAGTATCCTATACTAAGGTGCTAAATTAGCGTCATACATTTCAGCAGTGACTACATCAATAATGAGCCAAGGCAATCAAGACCTTTTTAGTGTTAATTTACTAGGCGCTCCCTTAGCGGAGCGCCTACGTCCACACTCGCTAGATGAAGTCGTCGGGCAGAGTCATTTGCTTGCTGAAGGTCAGCCTCTGCAGGTTGCTTTTAAGTCAGGACGACCGCATTCAATGATTTTCTGGGGCCCCCCTGGAGTAGGTAAGACGACGCTAGCACGCTTAATGGCCGAAGGGTTCGATGCGCAGTTCATCGCTATCTCAGCGGTTTTGGGTGGGGTGAAAGATATTCGAGACGCGGTCACAACGGCACAAATCGCCCAAGCTCAGGGACGTAAAACGATTCTCTTTGTGGATGAGGTGCATCGTTTTAATAAGGCTCAGCAAGATGCCTTCCTGCCTTATGTGGAAAGCGGTCTCTTTACCTTTATCGGTGCCACCACGGAGAATCCTTCTTTTGAAGTCAACTCCGCACTGTTATCGCGTGCACGCGTCTACGTTCTAGAGTCCTTAAAGCCTGAAGAGTTGATGACCTTGGTTGATCGTGCGCTGGATTTGATTAATCAGACACATCAAGAACAGCCATTTACCATTGATGCGCAAGCACATGAACAATTAGCTGAATGGGCTGATGGTGATGGGCGCCGCTTAATTAATGCCGTAGAAATCGTCTTAGAGTCGGCCTTGGTGGCGGGTGAGACCCAGATTGATACCGAGTGGCTGGAACGTTCGCTATCACAGAATTTGCGGCGCTTCGATAAGGGCGGCGATGCCTTTTACGATCAAATCAGTGCTCTGCATAAATCCGTGCG
>CAZIKJ010000288.1:0-8547 GCA_964539685.1 uncultured Pelistega sp. | reverse complement strand
CTGATGCACGTGGCAAATTAGTGAACGTCCGCAAGAAACTAGAGGCTGTTCTGGCGCAGGCAACCCAGGGCGCGATTCTTCGTGAAGGGATGAACGTGGTCCTGGTTGGGGCACCGAATGTGGGTAAGTCGTCGTTATTGAATGCCTTGGCGGGTGATGAGGTTGCCATTGTTACCGATATTGCTGGCACAACGCGCGATACGGTGCGTGAACAAATTACCTTGGATGGTGTTCCCGTTCATATTATTGATACCGCGGGTTTGCGTGATACCGATGATGTGGTTGAGAAAATAGGTATTGAGCGCAGTCATAAGGCCTTGCAAGATGCCGATGTTGCTTTGGTGCTGATTGATCCGCGTGAAGGCTTGAATGATAAGACACGAGCCATCCTCGATAGTATTCCCCTTGAGCTTAAAAAAATTGAAATTCATAATAAAATTGATTTGTTAGAAGGTGAGCCAGAGGTATTGCGCGATGAGCAAGCACTAGTACTCAGTGCATCAGGCGCCCCCGTCTTGATTCGTTTATCGGCGAAGAAATCTTTAGGCTTAGATTTATTAAAACAAGAACTATTAAGTCGTGTAGGTTGGCAAGGCGAGAGCGAAGGCTTATTCTTAGCGCGCACGCGTCACTTATTGGCCCTGCAGGAAGCTGAGGCAGAGTTAGAGAATGCGGCTATCAACGGCTATAATAATATCGAATTATTGGCTGAGCACTTGCGCTTAGCGCAGATGGCTTTAAACGAAATCACTGGCGAGTTTAGTGCAGATGATTTGTTAGGTGTTATTTTTAGCCGCTTCTGCATTGGTAAGTAATTCTGTATGGGTAGCAATTCTGTATGGGTAGCAATTCTGTGCTGGTTGTAAGTTCGGCAATAATTAGATAGCTAAGAATAATTTAAGGCGGCTTACTTGGTAGGCCGCCTTAAGTTTCGTCATGAGGTGCAGGGCTATATGTTATTTGTACCGAGTCAAGATAGTTGAGCGAAACGCACTATGCCTTTTTCAATAAAGTAATCAAGCTCGATGTATCCATACGATTATTGCCATTCTCTTGAATTTGCGCATAGAAACTATCGACCAGCTCCGTAACCGGTAACTTCGCACCATTGCGCTTAGCCTCATCAAACACCAGCCCTAAGTCTTTACGCATCCAATCAACCGCAAAGCCAAAATCAAATTTATTCTGTAGCATGGTTGGGCCACGGTTCTCCATCTGCCAACTTTGCGCTGCACCTTTGCTGACAACGTCTAATACTTGTTTCATATCTAAACCAGTACGTTCGCCGAATGCGATGGCTTCGGCCAAGCCTTGGACCAGGCCAGCAATACAAATTTGGTTAACCATCTTGCAGAGTTGTCCGCTGCCATGAGGCCCGAGCAGAACGACTGAACGAGCGAAGGTGTCAATCACCGGTTTTGCACGATTGAATGCAGATTCTTCGCCGCCACACATCACGGTAAGTACGCCATTAATGGCCCCTGCTTGTCCGCCTGATACGGGCGCGTCGATAAAATGTAAGCCGCGTGCTTGTGCTTGAGCGGCGACTTCTTTAGCAACTTCAGCCGATGTCGTGGTGTGGTCGACAAAAATTGAATCAATTTTCATGCCTTGAAAGGCGCCATTCTCTCCATAGGTAACCTCACGCAAAGAGTCATCATTACCGACGCAAGCAAGTACAATATCCGCACCTTGCACCGCTAAACTAGGGTTTGTTGCAGAGCGACCCCCAAACTCTTCAACCCAGGTTTGGGCTTTAGCAGGATTGCGATTGTAGACAGTTACATCAAAGCCTGCGCGCTGCAGGTGCCCTGCCATAGGGTAGCCCATGGCCCCGAGACCAAGAAATGCGACTTTAAGTGGGGTAGTGGCGGTATAAGTTTTTTGAGCAATCGAAGACATTTTTTTACATCCTACAAGAGTATTTGTCTGAATCAGGCCGAGAGATTTTGTTTCAAGGCAAAAGCAAGGTAAAATCAGCCCATGAGTTTATCTAAATCGTAGCTTTTTTTAGGGTTTAGCCATAAATATTTTCCTTCAATTTACCACATTACTGATATGTTGCAAGAACTTGATCAAGTCGCTGTCCGCGTAGGGCAGGTCGTAGAGCTGAGCCGTCAATTACTGGCTGAGCGTAGCGCCTTAATGAAGCGCCTCGAGAGTGCTGAAGAGATTGGTGTGAACTTACGTCAACAATTAAGCCAAAGCGAGGCTCAAGTCTCTGAGCTTAATCAGCGTATTACTACGCTTGATGGCGAAATGGCACAAAACACAGCGCAAGTTGAAGAACAAAATACACGTTTGCAAGAAGAAGTGAGCTCGATGGGGCAAGAAATTAGCCAATTGAAAGCCCAGCTCGCTCAAGCGCAGGCCGATGTGCAACAGTGGCGCCAAAGTGCGCAAGTTGTGCGTGAGCGTGTAGCGCATGTCCTCGAAAACTTACCCGGCACTAATGCGCAAGGAGAAGCATAATGGATCGTGTTGATGTCAATATCCTTGATCGCAAACTAACCATTGGTGTTGAAGAGGGTGGTCGCGATAAGATTCTGGCTGGTGTAGCCCATGCTGACCAACTGATGAAGAATATTAAAGCTTCATCAGCTAACCTCAGTGTTGAGCGTGTAGCAATTATGGCCAGTATCTATCTAGCGGCTGAGTTATTAAGCATGGAGTCAGGTGAGGGGCCTTTTAAGGGGCTGCAATTAGGTGATGTGCAGAATAAACTGAATGAAATAAATAGCTTACTTGATCGTGGTATTAACGAGCTCAAGGCAATATAAATTAGGTTTTCAGATAGCGCTTTTTGTGCTATGATGAGCCTAACGAATTTAGAGTTTTGCCCTGCTGTATTTGTGACGTGGTCATACATCTCTTACCTATGATTAATGGCACAGGCAGTTGGATTACGTGGTGGGCGTGATTGTCTTAACTGACGAACCCGAAGCCACATTGATGGCTGCCAAATTTTGAACTTTAGGGTTCGAGGTGCCGACCTTGACGGTACGTTGCGGGGCAATTTATTAGAAAGCGAGTTCACATATGTGGACTCGCTTTTTTGTTAACTTAATAATTTCAGTCAATAAACAACACAATTGTCTTTACGAAAATTAAGCATTCTATTTACACAAAGAAACACTCATTAAGCTGTTTCAGCGTTATGATTGAGCCATCATTATTCTTCTTGTTAAGAGGGTATTTATGCAGCACATTTCTAAAAAATTAAGTTTAGCTTTATTGCTCAGTTCAGTCTGTTTTGGGGCGGCTTGGGCGCAAGCGAATCCAGTCACACCCAAGCAGTCAATGGCAAGCGTAGGAGAGGGTCGTATGTTAGTGAATATCAGTGCGGATGTGCAAGAGGATGTTGATGCGGATGTTGTGAGTGTAACCTTAAGCAAGCAGCTTGAAGGCCAAGACCAAAAGGCACTTTCTGATGAGTTAAATCAAGCGATTAATAAAGTCATTGAATTGGCCAAGAGCGAGCCAGCCTTAACCGTGAAAACAGGCAATTATTCATTCTGGAGTAATACTGAAAAAGACAAAAGCTCGTGGATTGTGCGTGGCGAAGTTTTCGTAACCAGCAGTGATTTTGAGAAAGTACGTGGGCTTATCGCTCAGGCATCAGGCACGATGAATTTAGATGGGATTAACTTTAGCCTCTCTGATGCGAAGCGTAAAGAAAGTGAAGCTCGCTTAATTGCCAAAGCGGCGGATGCTTTTCGTGAGCGTGCGAGCAGTGTAGCGGCCGCTTTTGCAGCGAAAGACTACACGATCAAGCGTGTTAATGTACAAACTAACCGTGTAATCGGTAATGGTGATGTGGTGTACAGAGCCGCCAAGGGTTTATCTTCATATGGTGGCGGCGAATCTGTACAGTTATCCAGTGGTAAGGTGAGCGTTCAGGTGGCTACGGAAGGCGAGATCTCTTTGCACTAATGATATATAGCGCAATGCCAGCAATAATCATGGGCAGTGATAACCACTGTCCCATGCTGAATCCCATCGACAAGAGACCTAAGTAACCATCAGGCTCACGAGCATATTCGGCGATAAAGCGGAAAAAACCGTAGCCGATTAAGAACACCGCACTTACCTGCCCGACAGGTCGCTTTTTACTCGAAAACACCCACAAAATAATAAATAGCAATAATCCTTCAAGCGCCATCTGGTACAGCTGCGAAGGGTGGCGTGCCAAGTTGTCCACGTGTGGAAACACCATACCCCAAGATGAATCGGTTGGGCGGCCCCAGAGTTCACCATTGATAAAATTACCTAAGCGGCCAAAAGCAAGGCCCAAGGGCACTAAGGGTGCACCGAAATCGGAAATTTGGAAAAAAGTTTTCTTCTCTTTGTGGCCAAACCAGAGCATCGCTAAGAGTACGCCGAGTAGACCGCCATGGAAGGACATGCCACCATCCCAGACCGAAAGAATTTGCATAGGGTTGCTGAGGTAGTAGCTTGGTTGGTAAAAGAGGACGTAACCTAATCGACCTCCTAAGATAACGCCTAAAATACAGTAGAACAGTAAGTCCTCAAAGCGTTGGACGGTGATGTCAAAAAGGCCCTTCTTGATGCGATAGCGCCCTAGTAACCAAGCGAAGAAGAAAGCCAATAAATACATCAGACCGTACCAATGCACTTTGATAGGGCCAAGCGCGATGGCAACGGGATCAATTTGAGGGAAGGTCATCATAGGTCGTCAATGTTTAGCTTCAGTCATTAGCGACTGAAACTTGAGTGCTTAAAAACTAGTAGTGTATAGTAGATGGGCTAACTTATGTGTCGCTGACTAAGGTTTTGAGCGTATTTTCTACGAGATTGTTGTTACAGTTTATTAAGATTGTTTTTATGAAAATTTTGCACGACCGCATTTTCCTAGGACTTACACTACTGATTTGCCTATTTGCATCGGTGGGTATTGTGCGTGCGAGTGAGGTGGCGCAAGCTATTAACCCTCCTCAAGAAATCACAGTACTGCCATTACTCAAAGAGAAGGTCTGCATGAGCTGCCACTTAATGGATAAGAAGCGCGTTGGTCCTTCATTGCTGATGATTGCTGAGCGTTATGCAGAGCAAGGTGAAGAGTTTATACCCGTGCTGTCCGAGCGAATTGTTACCGGGGGCAAAGGCCACTGGGGTCCCTTGTCCATGCCCGCACAAAATAAAGTAAGCTGGGAAGAGGCGCAGATCATGGCGCGTTGGATTCTGTCCTTAGGCGCAAAAGCCACTGTGCTTGAGTCTGAAGCAGAAAAACTAGGTGCTCAATAGTTGATAAAGCACGCCAGCGCACGCTCCTGTGACAAAACCCACGATAATATCCTTCACCACATGTCGCCCCAGCGTTAAGCGCGACCAAATAAGCAGAGCGGTCATGATGATGCCGATAGATACGGCAAATATATTAGGCCATAACAACGTCGTCGCAAAAACAGCGAAGGCCGTATGCAGCGACAACTTCACCCATTTGCTGATTAATAAAGCTATTATAAAAAGAGCGCCAGATAAGGCTAAGGCAATGACCATATGTGGTCGATCGCTTAAGATCCACACGATACCTGCACTCAGCAAACATAGTGTAGCGAGAAACATATTCAGTGACTTGCGCTCACCTTGTGCGCTGGCATCAATATGTGTCCAACGTCCTGAACGCACTTGAAAATAACTATAAGCCATAGAAATCAAGCCAAGCATGACAAGAGTGATAAAGATAAATTTAAGTTGTTGCATAGAGACGCCTTTCTCTGTTGCTGCAATCAGCGCAGCCGTCGATAAGAATATCAGCGGATGTCCAATAATTGAAACAACTCGAGCAATGATATTGCATATCTGGTGAGTACTTGGGTTACGGCTCATATTTAGTTAGAGATGAAGTTATTTAAAACATAGAGCACGGCTTTGGAAGCGGACATGCTGATAGGTCGAATTTTACACGCAATAGTTGCTGAGTGAATGTATGGATTTTGATTAAGAGCAAGAAAGCTAAGGACTTATATTTGGAAAATCTTGCCTGAGTTTAGGTATGATTAGGCAATAAGCAAGTGAGCGTTAAATCGCAATTCTGCTATGGCAGTAAAGTTCTCATAGCGAGTGAACAGAAAGGAATGACGATAATGGAAAGAATTAATTTAGGTAAGGCAGCCCCAGGCCTTTATAAAGCAGTTGTAGAATTAGATAAATTGGCTGCAGAGGCTGTGGCGCAGGCGGGTATTGCCGATGGTTTTTCTCACTTATTGCGTTTGCGAGCCTCACAAATCAATGAATGTGCTTTTTGTATCAGAATGCATGCCAAAGATGCCTTGAATGGTGGCGAGAGTAACGATCGCCTGGCGGTTCTACCTGCCTGGCGAGAAACTGAGTACTTTAGCCAGAAAGAGCGTGCAGCCTTGACCCTGGTCGAGGCCATAACGCTGATTGCAGAAGGGCAAGTGCCAGACGCAATCTATCAAGAAGCAGAGCAGATGCTTTCATCAGAGGAAATTGTGGCGATTGAGTGGCTTGCTATTGTGATCAATGCTTGGAATCGTGTTGCTATTTCGAGTCGCTATATAGTGAAACCATAAGGTAGCTTGGCATTTAGAATTTGGGCATTTAGAGCTTGGTGTTTAGAGGCGTGGGCACTTAGAAATTTGTGCAGAACAATTAATTTACAATCTTGAGATGGTTGGGTAGTGGAAAAAGGTTTAAGGAGAAATCAATGACAAAAGAATTAATTATTGGGGGTGGCTGCTTCTGGTGCACCGAAGCTGTCTTTAAGCGATTGCAAGGTGTCGTATCAGTGCAATCAGGCTATTGTGGTGGTCATGTGGATAATCCCACTTACCGCCAAGTGTGCGAGAAAACTACCGGGCATATCGAAGTGATTCGTATCGAATACGATCCTGAACAAATCAGCTATGAAGCGTTGTTAGAAGTGCACTTTGCCACGCATGATCCAACCACCTTAGATCGTCAGGGTGCAGATGTAGGGCCACAATATGCCTCGGCGATTTTTTATGCAAATAGCGAAGAAGAGCAAAAGGCACGCGCTGCTATCGCTAAAGCACAAGATGATTTTAACGATCCGATAGTGACGAAGCTATTACCTGAAGCGACATTCTGGCCAGCTGAAGACTACCATAATAATTACTTTGACTTAAATCCGAATCAGCCTTATTGTGCGGTCGTGATCGGTGAGAAGGTGAGTAAGTTTATGCGTAAGTATGCGGATAAGCTTAAGGCATAAGGCTTAGATAGGCGCCTATAGTGGTAAGGCAGACTTAGGCGGTGTGCCTAAGCGGCCATAGAGATGGTTTCTTAATTTGACAATAGAGATAGCTTACTTAATAAGAGTATAGATATGGTTTGCTTAAATAAGGCCATAGATTAGCTTGCTTAAATAGTCATGGGGCTAATCAAAGCTGTGCCTTGTTTAGGCAAGACTATCGAGTGGGCCAGAGCGCTAATTAAGTAGTAAAGAAATGGCGATCGAGAACATCACGATAAAGATTAAGAAGTCGAGAATCTGCCAAGAACGTGGCTTCTTGAAAAAAGGCTGGAGTAAACGCGCGCCATAGCCTAGTGAAAAGAAAAAGACCGCTGAGGCGAGAGCCGCGCCTATAAAGAAGGCAAGCCCCTGGCCAGGATATTTTGTTGAGACTGAACCTATTAGTAATAAGGTATCTAGATAAACATGTGGATTGAGCCAGGTCAGTGCTAAAGTAATTAAGAGCGTTTTCTTTAGGCTTTTATCAGGGCTGGCTTCCTGGTTCGCTTGTAGACTCGCGCCACCTCGTAAAGCACTACGCAAATGCATAAAGCCATAGACGAATAAAAAAGCCGCCCCCGCATAGCGAATGATGTCTAATAATATAGGCGACTGATTTAAGACGAGGCTAAAACCTGAAACGCCAATACCAATGAGGGTAGCATCAGAAATAGCACAAGTCAGACATACCCAGAACACATGTTCCTCTTTAAGGCCTTGGCGTAGCACAAAGGCGTTCTGTGAGCCAATCGCGAGAATGAGGGAAAAAGAAAGTAAAAAGCCAGAGAAAAAAGCGGTAGACATAATACGAAACTAAGCAAAGACTAAATGAGTTGTTATTTAGAGAGTTATTATTGCTAGGTGTTTGAGTGTATAGCATCAGAGTGAAATTAACTACTACTTATTCATATGTATCAGTATGCGCAAAGTAAGTGTTGTGTGCCAGACTGAAGAGAAAAGCAATAAGAACAGTTTGTTGCATAATAGCAACTTAAGGAAATGTGGCATGAATGGGTGAAAAGATCTGCATAACAGCGCCTATATAGAAATACATGGTGCTGCCGTGGGGGCCCAGTAATAAGAAGGGTGCTGTTTGCATTGTGGCAGTGCAGAGAGTGCTGAATAAAACCTGGGAATTGATGGGGTTTGTAAGACTGTGACATATATGACACAAAAAAAACAACAGCGGTCAAAGGAAGTTTAGTATAATTAAATCAATGCCTTAAGTATTTTTCTGCACACGATGCTGATCTTGTCTTAATGTTTTTTCATCGAAAGGCTTGCCAAGTTCTGAGAACTCAGCCATA
>CAZIKJ010000287.1:0-4117 GCA_964539685.1 uncultured Pelistega sp. | reverse complement strand
GAACAGGCATTACTTTAGGCTTAAAAAGGCAGCGTCACGTCAGGGGCAAACTGCTGAAATAAAGCACGAAAATCAGCTTTAATTTGCGCCAAGCTTTCTTGGTCCTGCGCTTCAAAGCGCAAGACAATCACAGGCGTGGTATTCGAGGCCCTAGCCAAACCAAAACCATAAGGATATTCAGCTCGAATGCCATCAATCTTGATGAGGCGCGTAGCTTTGGGGAGTTCCGCTTGTGCTTGTAATTGAGCGATTAAGGCATGTGGCTGACCGTCTTGCATCTGGATTTTTAATTCAGGTGTAGAGATGTCTTGGGGTAAAGCTTCTAAGACCGCACTGGCGTTCTCGTGGCGCGACAGAATTTCTAAGAGGCGAGCACCTGTATACAGTCCATCGTCAAAGCCATACCAACGCTCTTTAAAGAAAATATGTCCACTCATCTCACCACCTAAGGCGGCTTGCTCTAGCAGCATCTTATGTTTGATTAAGGAGTGGCCAGTTTGCCACATGAGCGCCTTGCCGCCAGCGGCTTCAATCTGCTCACCAACATGGCGACTGCATTTGACATCATAGACAATAGTAGCGCCAGGCACTCTCGATAAAACATCTTGGCAAAAGAGAATTAACTGACGATCTGGCCAAATAATTTGCCCGGATTTCGTGACAACACCAAGTCGGTCGGCATCGCCATCGAAGGCTAAACCAATCTCACAATCGCTTGTTTGTACATGCTTGATGAGATCCACCAAATTATGCGGATCAGCGGGGTCGGGGTGGTGATGTGGGAAATTAGCATCGACCTCGCAATAGAGGGCGTCAACGTCACAGCCCAAGCGACGAAACAAATCTTCGGCCACCACGCCACCTACACCGCTGCCACAGTCGATCGCAATTTTCATGGGACGACTGAGCTGAATATCACTGGCAATACGTTGAATATAGTCAGGTATAACGTTAATAACTTGCTCGGAGCCAGCCATATTGCCTTGGCCTTTTTCTTGTTGCCTTAGTGATTCATCTTGGGTTGTATGAGAGGGGGGCGTAGTCAAGGGATTCGCTAGGCCTTTTTCATGTCGCGCAGGTGGAGTATTTAGCGCTGGTTTAAGTAATGGCGGCGTTAACGAGTTGGCTGTGCCTTTTTCTAGCAGGGCAAGCATTTCAGCATGCAGGGAACTGACTTGTTCGCCGTATAAGGCCTGACCATTAAGCATCATCTTAAAGCCGTTGTAATCAGGTGGATTATGGCTGCCCGTAATTGCCACAGCAGCTCCTATTTGGTGATGATAGGTGTAGAAGTACACCAAAGGCGTTGGCACCATACCCAAATTTATCACCTGCACACCCTGATCCCGTATGCCGGCGCTTAATTGCTGCGCCAAATGAGGACTGCTATGACGCCCATCGAACCCCAAGACTATGCTTGCATGATCTAGTTGACGCGCACGTTGGCCTAAAGCGCGGCCGAGTAAAAAGGCAAAGTCGTCATTAATTTGCTCAGGCACAATTCCACGGATATCGTAGGCTTTGAAGACACTTTGCGGTAAAGCGTGCATAGAAAATCCTTATAAAACATGTAAAACGGACATAATACCTAAACATTAGCAGTTTTTTTCGGTAGAATGGTTTTTACAATTCTTCGCTTAACGAAAACTTACAACAGACCAAGTATTTTAGGTACCGATATGACTTTATTAGCCGATCTTCAAGACGTCGTGGGAGCAGACCACATTCTAACTGGTGATGATGCCAAGCCTTATTTAACTGACTGGCGTGGACGTTTTATAGGTAGAGCAGTGGCGGTGGTACGTCCTGGCACGGTGCAAGAAGTGGCCGATGTGGTGAAAACCTGCCTGTATTATGAAACACCGATGGTCACCCAAGGGGGGAACACGGGTTTGGTCGGTGGTGCAACTCCAAGTAATAAGGGGGATGCCGTGGTGATTCTTACGACCCGCCTTAATAAAGTGTTAGACATAGACACCGATAACGATACGATTACCGTACAAGCAGGTTGTATTCTTCAAGCGGTACAAGAAGCTGCCGCCAAAGTGGATCGACTCTTTCCATTAAGCTTAGCGGCTGAAGGCAGCTGCACGATTGGCGGTAATTTAGCCACCAATGCGGGGGGCACACAAGTGTTACGCTATGGCAATGCACGTGACCTTACTTTAGGTTTGCAGGTGGTGACGGTTGATGGTGAAATTTGGGATGGTTTGCGTGGTTTACGTAAGGATAATACCGGTTACGACTTACGCAATTTATTTGTCGGCAGCGAAGGCACCTTAGGGATTATTACGGCGGCTACTTTAAAGCTTTATCCTCAGCCCGTGGCGCAGACCACTGCCTTACTTGCTTTAACTGGCTTAGAAAGTGCGGTGAAGGTGCTAACCCGCGCGCGTCGTGATTTTGGTTCCGCCTTAACGGGTTTTGAAATTATGTCCGATTACTGCATGCAAATTGTGGCCGATAATTTCCCCCAGATGAAGCTACCTTTTGAGCCTGCCTCTGCACCTTGGTATGCCTTAATTGAGGTGTCTGATAGTGAGAGTGCCGAGCATGCGCGTAATCGTTTTGAAGATGTCGTTGGTCGCGCTTTTGAAGCTGATGAAATCATTGATGCGGTGATTGCTGAGTCTGTTCAACAAAGCCATGAGCTCTGGCATATTCGTGAGAGCATCCCCTTAGCTGAAGCGGAAGTCGGCAAAGGCATTAAGAACGATATTTCTGTGCCTGTCTCAGTTACGGCGCAGTTTGTTGAAAAGACCAATGAGTTATTACAACAAAATTTCCCTGGTGTTCGCCATATTATCTTTGGTCATCTTGGTGATGGCAATTTACATTACAATGTCGGCGCCCCTGATGGTCAAGAAGAGGACTTTTTAAGCATCCAAAAAGACGTATATAAAGTGGTTTATGACAGTGTGCATGCGTTTAAGGGCTCTATTTCTGCCGAGCATGGTGTAGGTCAACTTAAAAAAGACTTACTGCCAGAATATAAGGATGAGGTTGAGTTAGCCCTAATGCGCAAGATTAAACGGGCTTTAGATCCGAATGCCTTGCTCAATCCTGGCAAGGTTATCAATAGCGTTGAATTCTACTAGTCTGACAGCTGTGCCGCGAGTGTAGGTGTCGATAAGCGTCGTTCAACGGCTTTGGCAGCGTGGACAGTAATAAGTTGCACGCTGCCCTTGAATAATTTTCTTAATCGGTGTGGCACAGATATGGCATGGCTGCCCCAGTCGGTCATAGACTTGCGCATGGAGTTCAAAGTAAGACCCAGGCTGACCGTCGGTGTGATGAAAATCTTTTAAAGTGCTACCACCACTTTCTAGGGCTTTATTTAAGGTATCAAGAATAGCTTGATGAAGTCGTTCAACACGTTGGCGTGAAATCTTATTCGAAACTACTTTGGGATTGATACCTGCTTTAAAGAGGCTCTCGCTGCAATAAATATTTCCCACGCCCACAACAATCGAGCCGCTGAGTAAACTCGCTTTAATATGCTGGTTTTTCTGACGTAGAGCTTGATATAAGTAATCGACCGTGAAGAGTGGGTCGAAAGGCTCAATGCCAAGACTTTGTAAGAGTGGGTGCGCTAAGGCATTATCGCCTTCATGCCATAAGACTGCACCAAAGCGCCTTGGGTCGTTTAAGCGAAAGCAAGCGTTCTCAAAAACCCATTCAATATGATCATGTTTTAATAAAAATTCTCCTTCACTTACACGACGAATAGAGCCGGACATACCGAGATGAATTAATAGGCTGCCATGGCTAAAGTTCATTAATATATATTTTCCACGTCTTGTGATGCTGAGCACTCGTTGCCCTTTTAGTGTTTCAGGTAAAAAGGCAGGTATGGGCCAGCGTAAAGTTGGAAAATAAATACGGAAGGCTTTTAAGTAGGCGCCCTCAACAAAGGGGGCTAAACCGCGGCGCGTGGTTTCAACTTCAGGTAATTCAGGCATATTGATTAAAAACGTTGCTTTGAGGGGAGATTAAGAGGACTTCTGCTGAGATTTTACCCTTATAACGCTGAAAAATACGGCAGCAATGTTAATATAAACTTTGTCATAAATTTTTTGTGGTGTTCTTCTTTTTGTGAATCTACTTAAGTCGCTTG
>CAZIKJ010000286.1:0-1699 GCA_964539685.1 uncultured Pelistega sp. | reverse complement strand
TAACCCAGATTCAGAATATGCCGCGAATATTGAGTTGGCTGAAGCACCATGTCTTATTGCTGAACGTGAAGCGCCACAGCAAGCGCTAGAGTTACGCGATACGCCTGAGATGAACAAGTGTGAGTTAGTGGCTGAATTCTTAAAGCTAGACCTCACCCAAACCGTGAAGTCAGTTGTCTTTACAGTGACTGACGCCGAAGGTAAAGAATCGATCTATCTATTGCTTGTCCGTGGTGACCACGAGGTCAATGAGATTAAGGTTAGCAAACTGCCCCAATTCAAACATGGCTTCCGCTTGGCGAACGAAGAAGAAATTAAAGAACACTTCGGTTCAACGCCTGGCTATCTAGGCCCCGTTAAAACAGCTAAACCTATCCACATTATTGCAGACACTACGGTCGCTAATATGAGCGACTTTGTCTGCGGTGGCAATCAAGAAAACACCCACTACACAGGGGTTAATTTTGGCCGTGATTTAGCCGAACCCGAAGTCGCCGATATTCGTAATGTTGTGGTTGGTGACCCAGCTGTAGGTGAGCCTGGCACACTAGCGATTGAGCATGGCATTGAAGTCGGTCATGTCTTCTTCCTTGGTGATAAGTATTCTGAGAAGCTGAAAGCCACCTACTTGAACGAACAAGGCAAACCTGAAATTATTCAAATGGGTTGCTATGGCATCGGTGTTAGCCGTATTATGGCAGCCGCGATCGAGCAAAATAACGACGATCGTGGCATTATCTGGCCTATGCCAATGGCGCCTTTTGAAGTGGTTATCTGCCCTGTCGGTTGGGGCAAGAGCGAAGAGGTACGTCAAACCGCTACTCAGGTCTATGAATATCTGAAAGAGCAAGGTGTAGATGTTATTCTCGACGATCGTGATGCTCGTCCAGGCGTCATGTTCTCTGAATGGGAACTGATTGGTGTGCCGATCCGCGTTACCGTGGGTGAGCGTGGTCTCAAAGAAGGTCATGTCGAGGTGCAAGAACGTAGTAAAGGTGAGTCTATAAAACTGTCACCTTCTGAAGTAAATGCTTACGTCTTAAGCCTATATAAGAACCTTAAAAGTACGCTATAATTTAATGATTTCATAGCACTTTTAAAAAACCAATTCATGACAAACCAAGCCTTATCCAAGGAATTTACGTTCCCAGTCCGTGTCTATTACGAAGACACGGATGCTGGCGGCGTTGTTTTTTATGCCAACTACCTAAAATTTTTCGAGCGTGCTCGTACCGAGTGGCTACGCTTTTTAGGGGTCAATCAATCTAACTTAGTAGGCAGTGACAGAGTTATCTTCGTCGTGGTCGGCACTCAAGTCGAGTATAAAAGCCCTGCCAAACTCGATGATAGCTTATTGATTCGTAGTCGCCTCACCCGAGTTGGTAATGCCTCAGTTAACTTTGAGCAAGTTTGCGAACGCGATGGTATGGTGTTAGTCAAAAGCAGCATTCAAGTGTGTAGCGTAAATACCGAAACTTTTAAAGCGATGCCCATTCCAGCATCAGTCCGTACCCTTTTACTTTCAGTTCAGGATAATCAGTAATATGCCTCCCGTCCAAGAAGAGATGTCAATTTTTTCATTGATTCTCAACGCTAGCCTGCCCGTACAACTTATTATGTTGCTTCTCGTCGCGATTTCAGTCGTGTCATGGGCCTTTATTTTCAGCAAATATGTGACCTTAACGCGCACCATCAAACA
>CAZIKJ010000285.1:0-4904 GCA_964539685.1 uncultured Pelistega sp. | reverse complement strand
ATCGTAATAAGCATCAGGGTTAAAGAAATACTGTGTAATCGCGCTTGTTGCACCAGCATTCACTTTCGTCACAAAGTTCGCCAAGTCTTCGTCAGGCGAATGTGCCTGAGGGTGTGTCTCAGGATAAGCAGCGACTTCAATATGGAAGTAATCGCCGTAATGCTCACGAATTAAAGCCACTAAATCGCTTGCATACATGAGCTCACCCGCTGTACGAAGACCGGCCCCTGAAGGTAGGTCGCCACGCAAAGCCACGATATGACGCGCACCAAGCGCTTTAATCTCCGCCAAAATTGCTAAGATCTCTGCCTTGGTATTACTAATGCAAGACAGGTGCGGAACACCGTCCACACCGAATTGCTTAATCATGCGCACGGTTTCTAAAGTGCCAGTCTGGGTTGAGCCTCCCGCACCGAAAGTCACACTAATATAGGCAGGATCAATTTGCAACAACTCTTTGGTCGTAGCTTCTAACTTGCTTAGCGCTTCAACATCACGCGGAGGAAAGAACTCCAGACTAAAATATTTCTCTCTTTTGGTCATTGTATCTCTCGAATACACCACACTGACGCCTCGTTAGAATGCATCAGTGTGGCTTTATAAATCAATTAGTAACGGTAATGTTCAGGCTTAAATGGACCATCAACTGATACACCAATATAGTCAGCTTGTTGCTGTGATAAAGTCGTTAAATTAACACCTAATTTCTTCAAGTGTAAACGAGCGACTTTTTCATCCAAGTGCTTAGGCAAGACATAAACCTTGCCTGTTTCGTAATGCTCACCGCGAGTAAACAATTCGATCTGAGCAATGGTCTGATTGGTAAATGAGGCTGACATTACGAACGAAGGGTGACCTGTGGCACAACCTAGGTTTACCAAGCGGCCTTGTGCTAATAGGATAATACGCTTGCCGTCAGGGAAAATCACATGATCAACCTGAGGCTTAATCTCTTCCCATTGCAAATCTTCTAAGGCAGCAACATCAATCTCATTATCAAAGTGACCGATATTACATACGATAGATTCGTTCTTCATGCGTTCCATATGGCTACGGTTAATCACATGATAGTTACCCGTTGCGGTCACGAAGATGTCCGCCTTATCCGCCGCTTCATCCATAGTCACGACTTTATAACCTTCCATTGAAGCTTGTAAGGCACAAATTGGGTCAATCTCACATACCCAAACTTGCGCGCGTAGTGCGGCTAAAGCTTGAGCACAACCCTTGCCCACATCACCAAAACCCACGACCACAGCAATCTTGCCAGCAATCATCACGTCAGTCGCGCGCTTAATACCGTCAACTAAAGACTCGCGGCAACCATATAGGTTGTCGAATTTAGATTTAGTCACTGAGTCATTCACATTAATGGCAGGGAATTTCAAGTCGCCCTTTTGACTCATTTGATACAGACGATGTACACCTGTTGTGGTCTCTTCGGTCACGCCTTGAATGCAAGCTAAGCGTGTTGAATACCAAGTGGCATCTTGCGCGATTTTCGCTTTAATGGAAGCAAATAATACGCGCTCTTCTTCGCTTGTTGGATTATCGAGTACCGATAAATCCTTCTCAGCTTTGGCACCTAAATGCAATAAGAGTGTGGCGTCACCACCATCATCGAGAATCATATTGGCTTGTTCACCAGGCCAGTTAAAGATTTCGTGGCAATAGTCCCAGTACTCTTCAAGGGTTTCGCCCTTAACCGCGAAGACAGGGATACCTTGCGCTGCAATCGCTGCGGCGGCGTGATCTTGTGTTGAGAAAATATTGCATGAGGCCCAACGGACTTCAGCGCCTAGTGCAACAAGGGTCTCAATCAGCACCCCAGTTTGAATGGTCATATGCAGGCTACCCGCAATGCGCGCGCCCTTCAGTGGTTGGCTTGCTGCGTACTCCTCACGAGTCGCCATTAGGCCTGGCATTTCGGTTTCTGCAATATCAAGCTCTTTGCGACCCCAAGAGGCCAATGCAATATCTGCAATTTTGTAATCAACTGTGCTCATGTCTAATCCTTATGATGAAATAGACCTGCAGCAAAAAGCGCTCATCAAATCACGCTGAGTGTGCAGGATAAGATGAGCGCCGTTAATTCAGTTTATCTTGAATTTCGCCTTGACTGAGCCTAGCAGAGTAACTCTGGTGCAGCGCCCCTCAGTCAGGAAATAGGAAATAATTATAGCAAACTTTGGCAAACTGCCTAAAGTTTGCTAGCGTTATTTAAGCGGAAGTTTAGCTAATTGATTGTAGAGCGGCGTTGAATGAACCACCTACAGCGCATACAGCTTTCGCTTATTTAAGTTTGTAAGCTGTGCTTATTTCACCGCTCGCTTTAATGCCTCAACCTTATCAGTTGCTTCCCACGAGAACTCTGGTTCCGAGCGACCAAAGTGGCCGTAAGCCGCTGATTTGCTGTAAATCGGACGCAATAAGTCAAGCATCTGAACAATGCCGCGTGGACGCAAATCAAAGTGTTCACGCACAATCTTGGCTAATTGCTCATCCGATACCACGCCTGTACCTTCGGTATAGACAGTGATATTAATCGGCTCAGCCACGCCAATGGCGTAACTTAATTGAATCTGACATTGACGCGCTAAACCAGCAGCAACAATATTCTTCGCCACATAACGTGCAGCATAAGCAGCTGAGCGGTCCACTTTAGAGGGGTCTTTACCAGAGAAGGCACCACCACCGTGAGGGCAAGCGCCACCGTAAGTATCGACAATAATCTTACGTCCTGTTAAGCCGCAGTCGCCTTGTGGGCCACCAATCACGAACACACCAGTTGGATTAATGAAGAACTTGGTCTTCGGTGTTAATAAGCCTTCAGGGAAGCTTGGTTTAATGATGTGCTCAATCACCGCATCATGAATATCGCCTTGTGAAATTTCGGGGTGATGTTGCGTTGACAAGACCACCGTATCCACTTCAACAGGCTTACCATCAATATAACGGAAGGTCACTTGTGACTTAGCGTCAGGACGTAACCATGGCAAGGTACCATTTTTACGTAATTCGCTCTGACGTTGTACAAGGCGGTGCGAGTACCAAATCGGTGCTGGCATGAGGTCAGGCGTTTCATCACATGCATAACCAAACATCAAACCTTGGTCACCTGCACCTTGATTCAGAATTTCCTCGGCCGTGCGATCGACACCTTGAGCGATATCCGGTGATTGCTTGTCATAAGCGACTAGAACAGCACAACCCTTATAGTCAATGCCGTAGTCTGTATTATCATAGCCAATGCGCTTGATGGTCTCACGAGCCACATCAATATAATCGACATTCGCTTTCGTGGTAATCTCACCCGCCAACACGACTAAACCAGTATTACACAGAGTTTCTGCAGCAACGCGAGAGTTAGGGTCTTGTTCTAGAAGCGCATCAAGAATCGCATCAGAAATTTGGTCAGCAACTTTATCTGGGTGTCCTTCTGAGACAGACTCAGAAGTAAATAAGAAATCATTATGGGCCATTATGGCGTCCTTTATATTTTTGAGTTTATAGAACGCGTAGCAACTATCTAAAGAAAGAGCGTAGAACAGTGCGACGCTTTAGCGGTATTTATTCGCCCCGCAAGTTGTCTTTAACTCGGCGATTTAATTGAAGACAATAATTCTACTCTAAAATCAAGAGAAAGTGTAGAATAACCCTTCTATCCTCATGATTTTTAAAGGATTGATGATTTTGCATTCAATTTTATTCTACTCTTGAATTCGCCCTATTGTAGCCACCCTCCTCTACGATGAATGCAACTCCTCTCCTCTCATTTTTGCACCTCTCATCGAGTGGTCTGATGAAACAAATACTTACTTAAGGCCTATAGCATCCCAAGTCTTCTAAGGTACAATAAGCACTTACATTATCTCGTCCATTTATGAAAAAATCGCTTAAGTATCGTTTCATTCAAGCTCTCTTCAGTTGGTTTGGTCGTATTTCAACACCAAAACGGCTGCGGATTGGTGCGTATCTGGCAGCGATTATGCCGTATGTGGCGCTTCGTCGTACGCATATCGTGCGCACCAATCTAAAGCTCTGCTTCCCTGATGCCGATGCGGCCACATTACGTCGCTGGGAGAAAGAACACTTACGCTTTTTTACCCAATCCATGATTGACCGCGGCCTGCTCTGGTATGGCGATCCGGAGCGGATTAAGCAAGAAGTTTCAATTAGCGGTTTTGAGCATATTGACGATTTGGTGCAAGCCAAGCACCCCTTGCTTATGCTGGCCCCCCATTTTATTGGACTAGATGCAGCAGCGACGCGTATCTCTATGGGTTTGCGCGAAGCCTGTACCATGTATAAACCACAGCGTGATACGGACTTTGATGAGATGATTCGCTTGGGTCGTGGTCGATTTAACGAGATTCACCTACTCAGTCGTAAAGACGGTATCCGAGGGATTATTCGCTATATGCGCCGTGGTGTGCCCGTGTATTACTTACCCGATATGGATTTTGGTCGCGATGAGTCAATCTTCGTACCCTTCTTCTCGATTCCTAGCGCCACTTTGCCGAGTACCGCGCAAATCGCCAAGAGCTTTAATGCTAAAGTAGTGCCGATTGTGACGCAACTTGATATCAAGACAGGACACTACCATGTCGAAGTCTTGCCTGCGCTTGAGAATTTCCCTGGGGAACAGAGTATTGAAGAAGCCACGGCACGGATTAATCAAGAACTGGAACAATGGATTCTACGTGATGTACCGCAATACTATTGGGTACACCGCCGCTTTAAGACACGCCCCGAAGGTGAGGCTGAGGTTTATTAAGATTTCTTCTTTGCCCGTGGATGGGCTTGGTCGTAAACTTTCGCCAGATGCTGAAAATCTAGACGCGTATAAATCTGCGTCGTTGAAATATTCGCATGCCCTAATAACTCTTGCACGGCACGTAAAT
>CAZIKJ010000284.1:0-2265 GCA_964539685.1 uncultured Pelistega sp. | reverse complement strand
AGAAGATCGCAAGCTGATGGGCTTAAAGATACCGGTAGCAAATTAGACTATGAGTTTAGAATAGATTTGCCAAGGGAAGATATCATTCAACGCATGAGTGGTCGTCGTTTTCATACTGCTAGCGGTCGTACCTACCACACCATCTTTAACCCACCCAAAGTCGAAGGTAAAGATGATGTTACTGGTGAAGATCTTGTACAACGTGATGACGACAAAGAAGAAACCGTACGCAAGCGTCTTGAAGTATATCAAGATCAGACACGCCCATTAGTTGACTATTACTCAAGCTGGGCTGCCGAAGGCGCTGCTGAAGCACCTCGCTACGTCAAGGTAGCTGGTGTAGGTAAAGTTGAAGAAATTACTCAACGCATTGCTGATGCGCTTAAATAAGGAATTTCCATGGAAATCAAAGATAAAGTATTTATCGTTACAGGTGGCGCCTCAGGTTTAGGTGCTGGTACCGTTAAGATGTTAGTGTCGAATGGTGCTAAAGTCATTATTGCTGACGTGCAAGACGAAGCAGGCCAAGCCCTCGCTCAAGAATTGGGTCAGACATTTGTACACTGTGACGTGACGAATGAAGCCGATGCTCAGAGTGTGGTTGATGCGGCTGTTAAGGCTGGTGCCTTATTTGGTCTAGTTAACTGTGCAGGTATTGCTCCAGCCTCTAAAATTACCGGCAAGAACGGCCCTCATGCGCTAGACTTATTCCAGAAAGTCATCAACATTAACCTTGTTGGTAGCTTTAATATGATGCGTCTAGCTGCTGCTGCCATGGAACAGAATACCCCTGACACCGTAACGGGTGAACGTGGTGTGATGATTAACACTGCTTCAGTTGCTGCTTATGAAGGTCAAATCGGTCAGGCCGCCTACTCTGCCTCTAAAGCCGGTGTGGTTGGTATGACCTTACCGATTGCTCGCGACTTAGCACGTTCAGGCATTCGTTGTAATACGATTGCCCCAGGTATCTTCGGTACACCGATGATCTTCGGCATGCCACAAGAAGTCCAAGACTCATTAGGGGCAAGCATTCCATTCCCATCTCGCCTTGGACGACCTGAAGACTACGCCAAACTTGTACACAGCATTGTCACTAACGAGATGCTTAATGGTGAAACCATCCGCTTAGATGGCGCCATTCGTTTACAACCACGCTAATTAGTTAGCTGATCAGCATGGCGCCCGACAGCTTCTTGTGTGTCGGGCGTTTTTCATTAAGTTCATACTTCTATCTATGAGTCTATTACGCTCTGCAGTTACCGTCAGTGGTTTAACTCTCTTATCGCGTATTACGGGTCTTATTCGCGATATCTTAATCGCCCGCACCTTCGGGGCAAGCCCCTTAACCGATGCGTTCTGGGTCGCCTTTCGTATTCCCAACTTACTGCGACGATTATTTGCTGAAGGTGCTTTTTCTCAAGCATTTGTACCCATCTTAGGCGAACAAAAAGAAACCCGTAGCCAACAAGAGGTGAAGACGTTACTTGATCATGTGGCCTTAGTCTTATTTGTCACCTTATTCGCCATCACTGTTATTGGCATTGTGGCAGCGCCAATCGTTGTCTGGATTATGGCCTCGGGTATGCACGAAAAAGGCGAAGCGTTTGCTGATGCCGTACAGATGACACGCATTATGTTCCCCTACATCTTGTGTATGTCACTCGTGGCTTTCGCTTCCGGCGTCTTAAACACCTGGCGTAAATTTGCCATTCCAGCCTTCACGCCAGTACTCTTGAATCTGAGCATGATTGGCGCGAGTATTTTCTTAGCCCCCTACTTTACGCAACCCATTTATGCCTTAGCGGTTGGGGTTGTGATTGGAGGTGTATTACAACTGATGGTGCAGTGGGTAGCTTTAGCGAAGATTGGTGTCTTACCCAGCTTTCGACATCGCATCAGCAGCGCCTGGAAGAATCCTGAGGTGCGCCGTATTATTAAACTCATGGGCCCTGCAACGCTCGGTGTATCAGTCGCTCAGATTTCCTTATTAATTAATACCAATATTGCCACCTGGCTCCCCTCAGGCAGCGTCACCTGGTTAAGCTTTGCTGATCGTCTGATGGAGTTTCCAACCGCACTTCTCGGTGTGGCTCTGGGCACTGTTTTACTGCCGAGTTTAGCTGCCGCACATGCTAAGAATGACACACAAAACTACAGCCGCTTAATGGACTGGGGCCTACGCTTAGTCTTTCTCTTAGGCTTACCCTGCGTCATCGGTCTAGGTCTACTTGGTGGTGGCTTAGTAGCCAGCCTATTTAACTA
>CAZIKJ010000283.1:0-4302 GCA_964539685.1 uncultured Pelistega sp. | reverse complement strand
ACCTAGAAAAATCAAAACGTATGCACGGTATTTTATGGGGTACCTTCGGTGCGATCGCCATGCGCGTAGTGTTGATTTTCTTTGCGATGGAATTATTAAATATTCCATTCTTGAAATTAGTCGGTGGCCTATTATTGATTTGGATTGGTATCAAACTCTTATTGCCTGACCATGATGAGCACGGCAGTATTGAAGGTGGTTCTACGGTATGGGCAGCCGTTAAGACGATTCTAATTGCTGACTTTGTTATGAGTCTAGATAACGTTCTGGCGATTGCAGGTGTAGCACAGAATACCCATGATGACCACCAAATGGGCTATGTGATTTTCGGTCTATTGGTGAGTGTACCTATCATTATCTGGGGTAGTACCTTAGTATTGAAATTAATTGACCGTTTCCCGCTAGTCGTTACTGCCGGTGCTGGTCTATTAGGCTGGATTGCTGGTGGCATGCTGGTTGGTGATGTACAAATCCAAAAATGGTTCTTCGACGGTGTAGCCGCGCCTGCCGCCGTTAAGTACACAGCTGAAGCCGCTGGTGCAATATTTGTTATATTATTGGGTATGTGGTTGGGTAACCGCAGGAAATCCAAAGCCGCCGTAGCTGGTTCTAGTCATGAGTAAGAAGCCACGCTTTACGCTTTTACAAGTTCTGGTATTGGTATTTATACTCGGGCTTGTATTGGGTGTGGTGGCTAAATTATTACTCTAGGAGCTTTAGATCAATGACTAGTATTCCAGCTAAGCTGGTAATTGCTACACGTGAGAGCCGCCTAGCCTTATGGCAGGCGGAGTACGTGCAAGCTAAATTAAGTGCTTTATTACCTAATACCACGGTTGAACTCTTAAAGATGACGACACGTGGTGATCAAATTTTAGACCGGACACTCTCTAAAGTAGGCGGCAAGGGTCTATTTGTCAAAGAGCTCGAAACAGCCTTGCTCGATGGTCGTGCAGATCTCGCTGTACACTCCCTGAAAGACGTCCCCGTTGACCTACAACTGCCATTTCAATTGGCCTGTGTTATGGAGCGCGAAGATCCACGTGATGCCTTTGTTTCCAACGACTACAGCAGTCTAGCTGATTTACCCGAAGGTGCGGTCGTGGGTACATCAAGCTTACGCCGTGAAGCCCAGATTCGTGAACGTTATCCACATCTTGAGGTTAAGCCTTTGCGAGGTAACCTTGATACGCGTTTACGTAAATTAGATGAAGGGCAATACGCCGCGATTATTTTGGCGGCTGCTGGTCTGAAGCGTCTAGGTCTACCTGAGCGCATCAAATCTTATATTGAAGTTAATGATAGCTTACCTGCTGCAGGACAAGGCGCATTAGGTATTGAAATCTTAGCCGAACGCCAAGATGTACATGCTATCTTGCAAGCACTGAACGATGCTTCAACTTCTGCGTGTATCACTGCAGAGCGCGCAGTCTCATTAGCCTTAGGGGGCTCTTGCCAAGTACCTTTGGCAGCTTATGCAACCTTAAGTGATGAGCAGCTGCAAATTGATGCCTTAGTAGCCACACCTGATGGTAAACAAGTTCTACGCGCTCAAACCCGTGGGCCTGTAGAGCAAGCACAACAATTAGGTATTGCTGTGGCAGAGCAGCTTAAAGCCGCTGGCGGCGCAGCCATTATCGCTGAATTTTTACATGTCTAAAACACTGCGAGTGGGGAATATGGCTAGCTATATTGTCCTTACTCGTCCTAGTGCCCAAAATCTTTCCCTCGCTCAATTACTCACACCATTAAGCTCTGCGCAGATTATTGATTTACCTGCATTGAGTATTAGTGGTGTGGCGTGGTCAAACTTGCCTCCTGAAAGTCAGCGGCATATTCAACAGCATGCGCAGATGGATTTGATTTTCGCCGTGAGCTCGAATGCAGTCCAGCACTTTTGTCGTCTGTTACAAGAGGCGGGGTTGCCCTTATCTGCTCAACCTTGTTATGCAGCAGTTGGGATTTCAACGCAAGAGGCTTGGCTTCAGCAAGGCCTATCACCGACCCGTGTGATTAGCCCACCTAACGTTCAGGATAATGATTCTGAGGCACTTTGGACACATTTACAAAGTCTTGGCTTAGAACGCTTTAAGCGAGTTCTTATTGTACGTGCTCAAGATGGACGTAATTGGTTTGCCGAACAATTATTAGCCCAAGGTATCCAAGTTCATCGTCTTGCTGCTTACCAAAGAAAACCAAGTGAATTTACTGAGGCACAGATGGCTCAAGTACAGCAAGCTTTAGATGCCCAACAGGTTACGTGGTTAATTAGCAGTATTGAGAGTGCGAAGCATATTTTACAAGTGGTGTGCTCATTAGGTCGCTTGGATAGTTTTTCTCAGCATCGCTTTGTCGTTGTACATCCAAGGATTGCACAGACAATTCAAGATTTTGTTGAACAAGCATCAGATTCACGGTTAGTGATTAAGGCTAATCAATTTAGTCTCAGCAATACTGAGCCAGAGCAATTGGTGGCAAATTTATTAGGTTCTTAGCCAATACCGAATAATATTCGCAAGACGCACTCATACAAGTTGTCCAGGTATTATGTGGCCCTGGTAGATTGAATCGTCGTTGATGCCGAGTTCAGGAGAGCAGGGCCTTATAGGATACTCGTCACAGATTGGCGACAAAACTAAGCGTATACCCATATAGTAAGAGAACTATTGTCTTTTTTAGTAAGGTTTTACTACAATAGAGATATATTAATGTGTATAGTTATACGTGTTAAAGCAAAGCTTGCTCACAGAATTCTCAAGGATAATGACGAATGGATGAACAAAATAAACCCAGATCTGGCCGAAAGTTTGATGATGAAAATGTGATCGATGTCGAAGACAATTTATCGCAATATGATGAAGAGCTTCCCGAATCTGATGCGCTAGATGAGGAGTATATTCCTGCACCTCCTAAGCGCCGCAATGGTTTAGTTGCGGGCGTTGTCTTGGCTTCCTTGGCCGTGGTTGGTGGTGGAGCATACTATTATTTAGACCAGTCGAAACCTCAAGCGCCGACCAGTAGTAGTGTGGGTGCATCGAGTACGAGCAGTACAACACCTGCTAGCACCAGCGTAAGCTCCTCAACTGCAGCATCAACTAGCAGTACTTCTACTACACCAAGCGAGAGTACTGATTCAGCGGTAGTGGTTAGCCCAAGTGCGGGTGCGACTAACTCAAATGCTGATAGCGCAAGTTCGAGCGAGGATGCGGCCAACTCTATCACCGATAGTGCAGGCTCTAGTTCTGCTGATACGACTAGCGCAAGCGAGGGTGCAAGCGCCCCCAAAACAACGTTGGAAGCTGTTCATAATGAGACCACTAATTTAGTGGCGGGTGTTACACAAAGTGCAGGGCAAGTCGCGGGACAAGTGGTTGATAGTATTGATGCAGCCGTTAATCCTACAAACACGGAACAAGCGGCAGCGAATGAATCAACAGCGAGTGAATCCGCGGTAAATGAATCCACTGAACAGAGCGCTGAGCCTACAGCTAAGGACTCTGCCGCTGCTGAACCTAGCACAAGCGAAGCCGCAGCCGCAGAATCTATGACGCAGAGTACAGAGCCTTCAACTAATGACTCTGTGGCTACAGAACCTAGTACAAGCGAAGCGACAGTTGCGGAATCTAATGCTGACACCTCAGCATCAGTAACTCCCCCTGATGTAATACCGATGGCGATGAGTAGCGAGGTGCAGAGTGCATTAAGTAAAGCAAGCACTGAGCTAAATCAATTGCAGTCGCAATTGCACAATCAGGCACAAGAAATTGAACAGCTTAAGGGACAGTTGCAAGAGGCTTTGCATTTAAATCGTCAAGTATCTGATCAACTAGGCTCAACGCAGAGCTTGCAGTCTCTAAGTCATCCGCTGGTTTTAGCGGAAGTTATTCATTTATACAATAGTGCTTCTTATGAAGTTCAGATTGCAGGGAATGTTGAGAAAGCTAAACGTATTTTACATTTGGCTCACAGCACTGCTTTGAATGCTAAAGACGCTGCATTTAACAATTTAGCCAATGGTATTAGTGCGGACATTAATGTCTTAAATAGTAGCAAGGGCGTTAATATTGATTTGCTCTTCCAAGCAACAACACAACTGCAAAGTTTATTAGAGCAAGTGCGCTTTATTTCACCTGATTTGCAACCACAGGCGAGCAATAGTCCCGCTACTCAAGACACTTCTACAGTAAGTGCCGATGGCAGTGCAAGTACAGAGGCGGCTGCAGAAAGCTCTTGGTTTGATCGCGCCTATGACACCACGGCTCAATGGGCGGGCCAAGCGTATAATGCCTTATCCTCTGATAT
>CAZIKJ010000282.1:0-2016 GCA_964539685.1 uncultured Pelistega sp. | reverse complement strand
GGGCCAGGGTTGCTTGAAATAAAAGGGACTTTCGCACTAAATAAGGCCTGACCTACCGCTAAAGCCGCATTTGAAGGGATAGGGCCAGTAAAAAAATCTATCTTATCTTGTTTAATATAACGGTTGACTAATTGTGAGGCTTGTTGTGGATTCCCTGCATAGTCGGTTTGAATAAATTCGGCCTCTTGGCCGCCCAATTTACCACCTAAGGTTTCAATAGCGAGTTCAAAACCAGCGCGTGCTTCTTCACCTAAAGCAGAAAAAGGACCTGAAATATCCAAAGCAATGCCCACTTTAATCGGAGCGGCGACCGCATTAGTGCCCAAGGCACATAAAATACCCAATAAAAGGCCATTGATTTTTAACATACGAATCCTTAAATTTTGCAAAATAAAAGTGGTGACACACGAATTTAAACATCCGTATGATACTCTAAACCATCTGCATTTCAGAGATAAATGCGCAAAGCATCATAGCATTATTTTTTATTTACGATACTCATTCTTACGCTAACTCAGGGATTCCCTTAGCGATTGGATACCATAATATGCCACATAAATTAGGTAGGACACTACTTAAGACGACTGAGCGCCTACTCAATGTACAGAAGAACTTCTTAAAAGGTCCATTAAGCCTTTTGCCATCGAGCTCGGTGCCTTTTATTGCCGCACCACAACGTCCTGATCCTCAAACTCGAGGGCGTTGGAAGCGCCACGTCTTCATCTCGCCAGCGATGAACAAGCAACCCTTATTAAGCAAATTAGATTATTACACTTTCACTCCCTCGCCTACGAGCGCCCGCCCTAGTACGCAAGACATGCCTCTGGTTGTTATGTTGCATGGCTGTACTCAGAATGCGTATTCATTTGCTCAAGGCTCACAAATGAATCGGGTCGCACAAGCCAATGGCTTTGTTGTCGTGTACCCACAACAAAGCAAACGCTATCAGCTCAATAATTGCTGGCGTTGGTTCTTACCTGACGAGCGACGAGGTTTAGCTGAAGCCAATACAATTATGGAAATAATCGACACGACTATCTCCATGTATCGTCTAGATCCAGAGAAAGTATTTATTGCAGGACTTTCAGCAGGTGCAGCGATGGCTTCGCTAGTGGCGATGCGCCATCCAGAACGTTTCTGTGCCTTAGCCATGCATTCTGGACCTATTTTAGGCAAGGCACATAGCCTAGCCACTGGTTTAGAAATTATGCGCGCCGAGGAGCTTGAGGAAACTGAAGAATTACTGGAGCACCTCACCGATTACCAGCCACAACACTTTAATCTACCCACCATGATTGTTCATGGCGAACAGGATAATGTGGTGAATAGTAGCAATGCTCAACAGCTGGCAACGCAATTCTTGCACTTAAATGATATGCCGATTGATACTGAACCCAGTATGAGTCAACGCTACGCACAAACCTCGCGAGAATATACGCATAAGACTTATAAATATAAACGTCAGACTGTGGTGGAATTAGTCGAAGTGAAGCATCTTGACCATGCCTGGTCAGGTGGCGATGAGAGCCTTGCCTATAATTCACGTAAAGGGCCTAATTCCAGTAAGCTAATCTGGAATTTCTTTAAGCGCTGCGCTCGCCAATATGATGTACGTAAAATTGAGCAAGAACCCTTGCCGGATATTGATTAATGAAGTGATTTAGGTTAAGGGAGCTCACTTAACCCTTAGTAATCCCTGTTGTGACGGGTGTGGTATTCGTTGGCTTATCACTTACAAGACTGTTAGGTGTATCACAAGCCGCTAAAGCAAAAACACCAATAATAGTAATGATTAAGGGGTATACAAAATTACGCATGAGCTTCCTTCTACGATTGAGATTACTTAGCACTGAAGGGTCAATAAAATTTAGTTCTGAGTCTGTAAATAATTTTGTGTAAATGTTCAAAACTCCTTATTCTTATAGGAAAGAAACAATGGATATGAACATGGAATTAGACAAAGACATCCTTAAAGCCATCACTGATCAAGTGGCCACTAAAAAGCTTAGCGCTGCT
>CAZIKJ010000281.1:0-2159 GCA_964539685.1 uncultured Pelistega sp. | reverse complement strand
CTCTATCAATATTCTTATTAAAAAATAAATCCACACCGAAGCAATTAAGCTTAAGCAAAGAAAAACCGCTGCGCTACCGAGGTCCTTAGCGCGACCAATTAAGGGGTCATAGTCTGGGCTTAATTTATCGGCGACCGCTTCAAGAGCGGAGTTGAGCAGTTCAGTAATGAGTAATAGGAACAAGGTTGAGAGCAGAAAGAGCACTTCAAAACCTGTGGTTCCCAGGAAAAAAGCCAACGGTGCCAAGACCAGACAGAGTAATAACTCTTGGCGAAAAGCTGCTTCATGCATAATAGCGGCTTTAAAACCTTGCATGGAGTATTGTCCTGCTTTGAAGATGCGCTTGAGGCCAGGTTTGCTTTTGAAGTCAGCAGAGTTCGTTTGGCTATTGCGCTTGAAATCGTTGGAGGTATTCATCATTAAGGTGGGTAAATCGGCTAAAGGCGCTATATGTACGCTATTGTAATTTAAGTCCTCATAGGATGCCGTGATTGCTGGTCTAACGCACAAAATAAACAAAAAAATACGCCTGGAAAAATCCAGGCGTATTTTTGTATTGCGTGAAGCTTAAATTCAATTAAATTTAAGCTTCTCTTGAAGAGTAGGAGACCTTAAGCTTAGAAGCCCATGCCACCCATACCACCCATGCCGCCCATATCAGGCATTGCAGGCATTGGTTTGTCTTCAACGATTTCAGCAACAGCAACTTCAGTCGTTAGCAATAGGCTAGCAACAGATGCTGCGTTTTGTAGTGCTGTACGTGTTACTTTAGTTGGGTCTAGAACACCTTGCTCAACTAAGTCACCGTATTCACCTGTTGCCGCGTTGAAACCAAAGTTACCTTGGCCTTCGCTGACTTTGTTAACGACTACGCTTGGCTCGTCACCGGCGTTAGCAACGATAGTGCGTAAAGGCGCTTCGATGGCACGTAGAACTAATTTGATACCTGCGTCTTGGTCAGCGTTAGAGCCTTTAAGGGCTTGAATCGCTGGTTTTGTACGGATAAGCGCAACGCCACCACCAGGAACAATACCTTCTTCAACGGCAGCGCGTGTCGCGTGTAGTGCATCTTCAACGCGTGCTTTTTTCTCTTTCATTTCAACTTCAGTCGCAGCACCAACACGGATAACCGCAACACCGCCTGCTAGTTTAGCAACACGCTCTTGTAGCTTTTCGCGGTCATAATCAGAAGTCGCTTCTTCGATTTGAGCGCGGATTTGTTTAACACGCGCTTCAATGCGATCTACAGTACCGAAGCCATCGATAATAATGGTGTTTTCTTTGCCCACTTCAATACGCTTAGCTTCACCTAATTGCTCTAGTGTCGCTGTTTCTAAAGACATACCTGTCTCTTCAGAAATGACTACACCGTTAGTGAGGATATCGATATCTTCAAGCATTGCTTTACGGCGATCACCGAAACCAGGTGCTTTAACAGCAGTGGTTTTTAAGATGCCACGGATGTTGTTAACCACGAGAGTTGCTAAGGCTTCGCCTTCAACATCTTCAGCAATAATCAATAGCGGACGGCTAGTTTTAGCCACTTGCTCTAGCAATGGCAATAAATCACGGATATTGCTGATTTTCTTGTCGTAGATTAGAACGAATGGATCGTCTAAAGCAGAGATTTGTTTGTCTTGGTTATTGATGAAGTATGGAGACAAGTAACCACGGTCAAACTGCATACCTTCAACAACGTCTAACTCGTTCTCTAAAGATTTACCGTCTTCAACAGTGATCACGCCTTCTTTACCCACTTTGTCCATGGCGTTAGCGATGATTTCACCGATAGAAGTATCGCTGTTGGCAGAGATAGAAGCCACTTGAGCGATTTCTTTAGAGGTAGAACTTGGGCGAGAGATTTTTTGTAACTCATCAACAGCAACGGCAACGGCTTTATCGATACCGCGCTTTAGGTCCATTGGGTTGATGCCCGCAGCAACGTATTTCAAACCTTCTTCTACGATAGCTTGTGCTAATACAGTAGCCGTAGTAGTACCGTCACCAGCGTTGTCTGATGTCTTGGCAGCAACTTCTTTCACTAATTGTGCGCCGATGTTTTCGAATTTGTCTTTTAATTCGATTTCTTTAGCAACAGAAACACCGTCTTTAGTCACAGTAGGAGCGCCGAAAGAGCGATCTAGAACAACGTTACGACC
>CAZIKJ010000280.1:0-2429 GCA_964539685.1 uncultured Pelistega sp. | reverse complement strand
TAATAAATTAGAGCGCCAAACAAATAAGTTGCGTGGAAAGTTCGCTGGATTATCGGGATCGTTACAAGCCATATCAAGACTTCCATCCTTTAAGCTTGCAACGGTATAATCCAGAACATCTTGGCCCCTGTCCTTGGCCTCTTGTGTCAGTTGTAGCGGGTTACGTGAGAGCTGAGGAGCCGAAGGCAACCAGCCCATACGCTCGGCTTTGGCGTTATAGTCAATCGCTGATAAGTTACCGTCAAGCTCGTGACCTTGCGTCGGCGACAAGAGCTCATGATTAGCGACTTTTTCATGACGCCACTGGCTCGTGTGAGCGTAGAAGAATGAGGTACCGTTCATCTGACGCGGTGGACGTTGCCAGTCGAGAGCGAATGCCAATGGCAACCAGCCGATCTGCGGGCGTAGTTTTTCTTGACCCACGTAGTGAGCCCAACCACCGCCCGATTGGCCGACACAACCACACATCATCAACATATTAATAATGCCGCGGTAAGTCATATCCATATGGAACCAGTGGTTTAAACCTGCGCCCACAATCACCATCGATTTACCTTGGCTGTCATGTGCGTTCTGGGCAAATTCGCGTGCCACTTGGATCACCTTGGCTGCGGGCACACCGGTGTGTTTTTCTTGCCAGGCTGGCGTGTAAGGGACGTCGTCAGCATAGCTGGCAGCCACATTGCCACCGCCCAGACCACGATCGATACCGTAGTTTGCTACCGAAATATCGAACACCGTGGTTACATAGCAGCTCTCGCCATTGGCTAAGGTAATCTTCTTGGCGGGTACTTTACGCACCATCACATCATTCGCATCGGTGCCACCATAATAGTCAAACGCTACATCCACCACTTCATCGTGTGTCTCAATAAGAGACAGTTGTGCTTTAATTTCTTGGCCTTGGCTATTCTCGGATTTTAGATTCCATTTGCCCTTCTCGCCCCAACGGAAACCGATTGAACCCTTAGGCGCGACAATATCACCTGTATTTTCATCGAGCACGAGCACTTTCCACTCAGGGTTATTTTCCTCATTTAATGAGGCATCCAGTTGGCTGGCACGCAAATAATAACCTGGGGTGTAGTGGCTGCCAGATTTGTTAAGCACCAATAACATTGGCATATCGGTCAGGCGACGACAGTAATCCGTAAAGTAATCTGAAGGCTTATCAAGCGGAAATTCTTTTAAGATGACATGTCCCATACTCATGGCCAAAGCAGCATCCGTACCTTGTTTAGGTGCTAACCACATATCACTGAACTTCACCATTTCGCCGTAGTCAGACGAGACGGCAACGGTTTTAGTACCCTTATAGCGTACTTCAGTATAGAAGTGGGCATCTGGGGTACGCGTCATCGGCACGTTAGAGCCCCAGACCATCAAGAAAGTTGAGTTGTACCAGTCAGCCGATTCGGCAACGTCAGTCTGCTCACCCCATACTTGTGGGCTGGCGGGTGGCAAGTCACAGTACCAGTCATAGAAAGACAGGCAAACACCTCCCAAAAGGCTAAGGTAACGGGTGCCGGCCGCATAACTAATCATGGACATCGCCGGAATCGGTGAGAAACCTGCGACTCGGTCAGGACCGTAGTTCTTAATGGTGTAAGCGTTAGCCGCTGTAATCAGCTCATTCGTTTCATCCCAATGACTACGTACAAAGCCACCGAGACCACGCTTAGACTTATAAGAATTGGCGAGTTCTGGATTGCTACTAATATAGTGCCAGGCCTCAATTGGACTGCGTGTCTTACGTGCATCGCGCCATAATTTAGCGAGTTGGCCACGCATCATAGGATATTTAACGCGTTGCGCTGAGTAGACATACCAGCTATACGAAGCACCACGCGGACAGCCTCTTGGCTCATGATTCGGTAGATCAGGGCGCGTACGCGGATAGTCCGTCTGTTGCAATTCCCAGGTAATCAAACCGTTCTTAACGAACACTTTCCAACTACAGGAGCCTGTGCAGTTCACACCATGCGTTGAGCGCACGATCTTATCGTGGCTCCAACGGTCGTGATAAGCTTTCTCCCACTTGCGACTTTCATCAGTCACACTACCGTGACCATCAGCAAAGGTCTCCTTAGTGCGACTTAAAAAATTCAAACGATCTAAAAAATGACTCATAATATTCTCCGTAAGTTCCCTACGTCTTTTCACTTTTCATATACAAAATTCTACAAAACAAGGCGTCATCTAACCATTCGCCTGAAGTAGCATCTAGCGTGGCCGGGCACTAGTTATTTAGGTGTAGTGCCACTAGTTAACTAGCAGGGAACTTCCGCTCCACGACGTGCGTAGTAGAACCAATTTAAGACCACACAAGTGAAATAGAAACCAATAAAAACGACTAAGGCGGCTTCGGCACTGCCCGTCATGGCGATTGAAGAGCCGAAGCTTTTGGGAATAAAGAAACCACCATAAGC
>CAZIKJ010000279.1:0-1671 GCA_964539685.1 uncultured Pelistega sp. | reverse complement strand
GTGCCATAGTGAATGATTCATTAATCACTCGCTTTTTCAAGGCAGGATCGAGTACAGGGAAGGCAACCTCAACGCGACGGAAGAAATTACGATCCATCCAGTCAGCCGACGATAAATAGAGTTGCTCACGTCCCTCATCGTAGAAATAGAACACACGTGAATGCTCCAAGAAGCGACCAATAATTGAGCGCACCTGAATATTCTCAGACAAGCCAGGGACACCGCCTTTGAGAGCGCATACGCCACGCACAATCAGATCGATTTTCACACCAGCTTGGCTCGCATCATAGAGTTTTTGAATGATCTTAGGCTCGACTAAGGAGTTCATTTTCAACATAATCTTGGCCTTCTTACCTTGCTTGGCCTGCTCCATCTCAGCATCAATACACTTCATCATGGTATTGTGCAAGGTAAATGGCGATTGCAATAAGAGTTTTAAGGGGCGACGAGCACCTAAACCTGTCAACAAGGAGAATACTTTATCCATATCCTCGGTAATTTGCTTATTGCAGGTCAGCAAACCAAAGTCGGTATACAGGCGTGCTGTACGTGGGTGGTAATTACCAGTACCCAAGTGGCCGTAGCGTACAATTTTGCGACCTTCGCGACGCAGAACTAGGGCCATTTTCGCATGGGTTTTATGGCCAACCACACCATATACTACGTGCGCACCCACCTCTTCCAATTTAGCCGCCCAATTAATATTGGTCTGCTCATCAAAACGTGCCATTAATTCAACCACGACAGTCACTTCCTTACCTGACATAGCGGCCTTCATTAATAAGCGCATCAGTTCAGAATCCTCACCAGTGCGATAAATGGTCTGTTTAATGGCCACCACGTTCGGGTCATAAGCCGCTGCGGTTAAGAATTTAAGTACAGGCTGGAACGATTGGTAAGGATGATGTAAAAGAAGATCATTCTTCGCAATCGCCTTAAACATATCTTCAGGCACATCTGTCATTTTGCTAAAAGGCGCCGGGATATCTGCCGTATAGGGCGCAAAGCTTAAGTCTGCGCCCGCATCAATATCACATAAGGGCATAATTCGCGTTAAGTTAACCGAGCCACGGGTACGATAAGTATCCTCTGCCGTCAAGCCAAACTCTTTCTGCAAGAAACTTTCTAATTCAGCAGGAGTATCATCAGAGATTTCTAGGCGCACTGCACTGCCATAATTACGTTGTGATAACTCACCTTGTAGTGCCAAGCGCAAATCCGTCACTTCTTCTTCATCAACGAAGAGATCACTATTACGTGTCACGCGCCATTGATATAGACCTAAAATCTCTAAGCCCGGAAACATCTCTTCTACAAATAATTGCATCAAGGTTGAAAGTAAGGTGTATCCATGTGGTTGCTCACATACTTCTTGTGGCACCTTAATCAAGCGAGGCAAGGCGCGCGGCGCTTGTACAATAGCAATTGACGCATTACGACCGAAGGCGTCTTGACCACGTAATGAAACGATAAAGTTAAGACTCTTATTCAGCACACGTGGGAAAGGATGTGCTGGATCTAGACCAATGGGCGTGAGCAAAGGCTGAATTTCTTCTAGAAACACTTTCTTCGCCCATTCACGCATCGGTTCAGTAAATTCGTTCGAACGATAGAGATACACACCGCGCTCGCGTAATTTAGGGAAGATATCATCGTTCAACAAATTATATT
>CAZIKJ010000278.1:0-4262 GCA_964539685.1 uncultured Pelistega sp. | reverse complement strand
CCCTTATAGTCTTGTAATATCGCTTGTAAATTAGGGCGTTCAATCGTTGGTGCGCGCTTGAGGTTCTCAGTTGGTATGTATTGACCATTGGTACGATTACTAGCAACAAAGAACGCCTCAGCCGTGCTTTGGATATCACTTAATTGTGCGGCTTTGACGCGGTCACGCTCAAGAAAGAGGAGGCGCCAATCACCTGCAGCAATTGCTTCAGATAAGCCAATCGCTAGTAATTCGGTGCTTGCATACATCTTATCCCACTGGCTTAACCAATAGGTGCGCACGCGGTCTAATTCCTCTTGGGTGAAAGGTGCTTGATCAAGTTGCTCGATGATTTGATTAAGTGCTTGTTCAATTTCTACGATCTTCTCCGTATCATTGAGTTGCGCGCCAAAGAAGGCCAAGCTCACCGCATAATGTGGACTGACCGTACTGAAGGTGCTACTGACTAATTTTTTATCGCGAACTAATTCACGATACAGATGGCCCGATGGTCGCTCGCCAATCATCTGCGAAGCCAGATCTAACCAGACATAACGTTCATCAGCTGGCGAGGGGATGTGGTAGGCTGAAGCGATAAACGGCATGCCACCACTACGACGCAGGATAATATGACGCTCACCATCTTGTACAGGCTCTAAGGTACTGCGTTCAACTAATTGGCGCCCAGGCTTAGCTATAGGAGAAAAGAGACCATCAATTAAGCTCAATGTCTCTTCAAGGTCGAAGTCACCCGCCACCACGAGAGTCGCATTATCAGGCTGGTAATAGCGCTGATAAAAGGCTTGTAGCTCTGCTGCCTTCATGGTCTTTAAATCATCGGGAGCACCAATTGTTGCCGTGCCCGTATTGTTCCAATGATAGGCCGCGCCTTGCATACGTTGAATGAGGGTCTGGAACGGATTGTTGAGATTGCGTTCACGCTCATTCAAGACAATATCGACTTCTTTCTTCAGAACATCTTCACTGATTTGAATATTCTGCATGGCATCTGCTTGCCAGCGTAAATACCATTCTAAAACTTCAGGGTCACTTGAGAAAACGGCATAATAGTTGGTGCGATCATTGTTGGTACTGCCATTGGCATTCAAGCCACGCTGTGAGAAGCTTTGTAGTGCATCAGGGAAATTCTCTGTGCCGCGGAACACCATATGTTCAAGTAGGTGCGCCATACCCGTCTGACCATAGTTCTCATGACGTGAGCCGACATGGTAAGTCATATTGACAGTCGTGCTTGGCTTGGATTGGTCAGGGATGAGTAAGAGCTGCATACCATTATCTAAGTGGTATTCAGAAATCCCCTCAATAGTTTGTTGGAAAGTTATCGCTTGGCTACTAGGCGTCATTATAAGAAACAGAAAAAAAGATTTAAAAAAAGTACTCTTAAGAGAAGAGAAAATCGTCATTGCTTTCACCATCTCGACCTTATACAGAGAATATGAGTTTAGGAAATTAGGACTATAAAATACGGACTACTCATGAAGTTAAAAAGCTGACCATAATAGGTTTTAGGCTTAAGGTTTTAGCTTAAAGAATAAGGTTAAAAAGTTCGCCATAATACGTTTTAGGTGAAATTAGAATCATAGATCTTGCGCAAAAATTAACACCTTATATTATTTAGACAAGAAGCGCATTCCTTGTTCAATACCTGAGACCGTAATTGGGTACATATGGTCTTGCATAATATTACGAATTAAACTAATCGATTGGCGGTATTGCCAGTAATGTGATGGTTCAGGATTCAACCATACGGTTTTAGGCCAAGTATCGATAATACGCTGCAACCAAGTCGCTCCCGCTTCTTTGTTAAAGTGTTCAACAGACCCACCAGGCGCCATGATTTCATAGGGACTCATAGTCGCATCGCCGACCATAATGACACGCCAGTCTTCATTGTACTTGCGCAGCAGATCCCAGGTATCAATATATTGACGGCGTCGGTCATGACCATAACGCCAGACGCGTTCATACACGCAATTATGAAAATAATAGACTTCGAGATGATGGAATTCACTGCCTGCTGCCGAGAAGAGTTCTTCCACACGCTGGATATGATCATCCATACTACCACCAACATCCAGCAGCATTAAGACTTTTACACTATTATGGCGCTCAGGTACCATCTTCACGTCTAGATAGCCAGCATTGCGAGCCGTGCTGCGGATGGTATCGTCGAGATCTAATTCTTCAGCAGCGCCTTCGCGCGCAAAGCGACGCAAGCGACGCAAAGCAACTTTAAAATTACGAGTCCCTAATTCTTGATTGGCATCGTATTCTTGAAAAAGGCGCTCTTCCCAAACTTTAATTGCCGTGCGATTGCCAGCAGAAGGGCCACCCACACGAATGCCTTCGGGATGATAGCCACCATGTCCAAAAGGCGAGGAACCACCGGTACCAATCCACTTATTGCCACCAGCATGGCGCTCCTTTTGTTCTTCAAGGCGTTGCTTAAAGAGCTCTAAGAGTTTTTCTAGCCCATGCTTTTCAATCGCCGCCTTTTCCTCAGGCGTTAGGCGCTTTTGAAATTCCTTAATCAGCCAGTCCATTGGGATTTCTTTACTAGCGGGTAGCTTGGCCTCGATGCCCTTGGCAAATGAGGCGAATGCTTGGTCGTATTTATCGAATAAGCTTTCATCCTTTATCAAGGTCATGCGCGCCATGCGATAGAAGTCATCTAAGGTGGGTGGCATAATCGGATGGCTTAATACCTCCAGCAAGGTTAAGTATTCTTTAACCGAGACAGGGAGTTGGTATTTGCGTAAGTGATAAAAGAAATCAATAAACATAGCCGCGAGTTTACTTAGCGTTTAAAGTTCTTAGCCATAGCAGAGAGACGCTCTAATAAGCTAATGTCTTGCTCATTCTTTAAGAGTGCTCCCGCCATAATTGGGATACCTGTAACTGCATGGGCTTGCACACGCGCTGGGTCGATATCTTCTGAAAGTAAGAGGGCAAGCCAATCTAAGAACTCAGAAGTTGATGGTTTTTTCTTGATGCCCGGGGTGTCACGCAGCACAAAGAAGTGGTCCATCGCAGCGCGTAATAAATCGCTTTTTACATTGGGAAAGTGTACGGCCACAATATCACGCAAGGTTTCGCGATCGGGGAACTGGATATAGTGGAAGAAGCAGCGACGTAAGAACGCATCGGGCAGGTCTTTTTCATTATTCGAAGTGATAATGACCAGGGGACGATGCGTGGCTTTAATGGTTTGCTGCGTTTCATAGACATGGAATTCCATCTGATCAAGCTCGCGTAAGAGGTCATTCGGGAATTCAATATCGGCTTTATCAATTTCGTCAATTAAGACTACACTTGGCTGTTCCGCCTCGAAGGCCTGCCATAAGACACCCTTATTAATATAGTTACGAATGTCTTTGACACGTTCATCACCAAGTTGCGAGTCGCGTAAGCGTGAGACCGCATCATATTCATATAAACCTTGATGTGCTTTCGTGGTCGATTTAATATGCCATTGCAGTAAGTTGCGCCCTAATGCTTTGGCAACTTCTTCAGCCAACATGGTCTTACCTGTACCTGGTTCACCCTTAATTAAGAGAGGGCGTTGTAAGGTGAGGGCAGCATTAACGGCGAGCTTTAAATCGTCGGTGGCAATATAGCGGTCGGTTCCCGTAAAGTGAGTGGCTGTCATGAATAGATGTCGCTTTTGAAAAAATTAATAAAAATGCTTATCACTTAATTTAAGCTAGAATAGCCATAGTGTACGCAATTTATGGTGGTTTAATAAGTCTTGAGTGTTTAGTCTATGTATTTCGCGTGCGTTAACTAGCAGTTGAAGTGTCGATTAAGGCTTAAGTTACTTACTCTCATTACACGTACTCTCATCACACATAAGGTACTCATTTCATGCGTACGGTATGCATTCAAAGTTGTAGTCTGGGATTAATGGCGCTTAACACGTTGTAAGAGTAATTCTTGATATTGCTCATTGTCGAGCGGCTTGCCTAGGCGCTGGGATTCCCAAATCACCTGGCCTAAGCACTCCATGATTTCATGTACGGCATCATGTGGCGTGCTTCGTGCGCTGAGTTGCTCAAATACTTGGCGAATGCCGGGCGGGCTATCAATCGAGATCTGCTCCTCAATCGCTAAGTGCATAGATAGGTGTAAAAAGGGATTTACTTGACCTTGCTGCACCTGATAATCTTGTTCACGTGACTCCTGTGCGCTCAGCACGTTATGATACTCAGGATGCTCGAGTATCCACTTCAGAGCAAGCGATTCAATAGGGGTCAAGACACGCT
>CAZIKJ010000277.1:0-4200 GCA_964539685.1 uncultured Pelistega sp. | reverse complement strand
ACCAACACCAACAGAGATCACACCTAGCGCATCAACGTGCGGTGTGTGACTATCAGTACCCACACAGGTATCAGGGAATGCCACGCCATTGCGCACTTGAATCACAGGAGACATCTTCTCCAAGTTAATTTGGTGCATGATGCCGTTACCCGCTGGGATTACGTCAACATTCTCAAAGGCGGTCTTAGTCCAGTTAATAAAATGAAAACGGTCTTCGTTACGACGGTCTTCAATATCACGGTTCTTCTGGAAAGCATCAGGATCAAAACCACCGCACTCAACCGCAAGCGAGTGGTCAACAATTAATTGTGTCTGCACTACAGGGTTCACTTTCGATGGGTCACCCCCCTTATCCGCAATCGCATCGCGCAGACCAGCCAAGTCCACCAAAGCGGTTTGACCGAGAATGTCATGACACACAACACGCGCAGGATACCACGGGAAGTCAATCTCTTGCTTACGCTCAATCAATTGACTTAACCAAGAGTTTAAGGTTTCTTGATCGACATTAGAGGCGCGATTAACAAGGTTCTCTGCATGAATTTTCGAGGTGTATGGCAGCTTCTCATAAGCGCCTTCTTGAATCGCGTTGACTGCGGCACGTGCATCATAATATTGCAAGTCAGTACCAGGTAATGCTTTGCGAAATTGTGTATTCATTGTGTTAACAATCCATCAAAGTTAAGAAATATTTCATATTCTTCTATTCTAGTCTTATATAAGACTTAGGGCAATCAGCAATTGCCCTATTGTGGAAGATTTTTACAAAAAAGCTGACACGAGGTCAGCTTTTAGGGTTGGAATCTTAGACGGGTAGACCTTCGGCATGACGAACGGCCTCTACACCAGCGTTTGCGCTGACGCGTTGGTAAAAGAGCGCCAGATTTGGGAAGCCACTTAAGTCTAATCCTAAAGCGCGAGCCCAGCGCATCGTGACGTAAATATACACGTCCGCAATCGTGATCTCATCACCTGTTACATAGTCACGACCGGTTAATTGAGTTTCAACTTGTTGGTACATACGTAAGATATTTTGACGTAAACTCTCTTGCAAAGCTGCCTTACCCGCTTCATCCAAGGTACTAGGCGCATGGAATAAAGGCGAGAAGGTCTTATGCAAGTCAGAGTTCGCAAAACTCAACCAACGCACAGCAAGCGCTCTGGATTGCGCATCACCTGAACCGAATAACTTGGCTTCAGGGTGCAACTGATCTATGTAATAGAGAATAGCGACGTTCTGCGATAGGGCGAAATCGCCATCGACTAATAAAGGTACCGAGCCTTGAGGATTTAACGCTAAATACTCTGGCGATTTAATAAATTCACGCGATGCGCTCTCTGCTTCATAGGGCTTACCCACCCATTCAAGCGCAGTATGTGGAACCATTGAGCAAGTGCCATTTAAATAGTACAGTTTCATATCAAACCTCAGCAAAATATATCCCAATGAAGGGGTTAATGTACGATGTTTCACAATTAATACCGCACCGACAGCATGCTTCATCATATCCCATGCGAATGGCGTAAAAAGCGACCGTGGTTTATGCACACGTATTCTTCATGCTCATAGCGCTCAAGCCTGGAACATAAGCGGCGGCGACAATAATTGTGTACCTGAATATGATAAGCCCAGATTAGCATAAAAGGCAGATTTTAGCTGCTTAAGTGCGTAATGAAATATGACCAGAGTTTTCGTGGGAAAAAGCGCCGCTTAGTGCTTAGTTTATTCCCGGCCAATAATGACTATCAGGCAAGGCGCGCGCACCAAATAAGGCTTGTCCAATACGCACGGTTGTCGCCCCCTCCTCAATCGCAATTTCAAAATCACCTGACATGCCCATGGATAAATCATCTAAGCGCATATGTTCAGGGAGATTATCTTGCATCTGTTCACGCAATTGCCGTAATAAGACAAAGCACTGGCGCACTTTCACGGGATCACCCGAAAGAATCGCCAAGGTCATTAAACCCTTCACACGAATTCGCTTTAAGTGTTTAATACTTTGAATAAAATCCGCTAACTCTTGCGGTGCGAGACCATACTTGCTCTCTTCACCTGAAGTATTGATTTGGATATGCACATCCAGATAGCGATCTTCAATTTCTAGTCGTGCATCTAAGAGCTCAGCCACACGCAAGCTATCCAGTGCTTGAAACTCAGAAGCAAAGCGTGCCACATACTTCACTTTATTGGTTTGCAAGTGACCAATCACCGCCCAATGCAAATTCAAGTCTTGCATAGCTTCAGCTTTAGTCTGCGCTTCTTGGACTTTATTCTCACCAAATTGTGAGTAACCAAGACTAGCCACCATACGAATACGCTCTTCATCAACAGTCTTACTAACGGGCAAAAGGCGCACGGTCTTAGGATCACGCCCGACTCGCTCACAAGCTTGATCGATACGCGCCTGTATCTGCGCAAAATTCTCACGGAACTCCTCAAGACTAGTCGCTTTAGGATAAACAGGACGCTGTAACATAGAATTCTCACAAGGGCTGAAGGGAAAAAGGCTTAAGGGAGCAATAGTCTGCGAACATGCAAAGTTTAGCTGCGCCGACTCTCACAAAAATTTGAGGGAGCAAGTGTTTAAGGGGCAAGTCGAGCAATTAGCAAACTCAAGTTCATCTTAATGCATTTTACAGCTTAGGTCTTGTATACCATCGAATTGCTTAGGGATGCTTAGGTATAGTGAATTTTTGAAGAGTATATAATTCAAACCTTATAGCAACTCACAAATTTATCTTAGCTTGATTTACTATTGACTATAGCGCTGTTAATTACAGCGTATAAGCTAATATCACACTAGGATAAGACAAAAATGAAACCTCAGCGAATACTTAATCAATCTCTTGCAAACTGGATAGCCCAATTCCCCTTAATTCAATCCCTCACTGACTACGCCGAAACCAGTTGGTTTAACCCAGCGATTAAGACGAGTATTGAAGGGCTAAGTCATGTAGGTTTAAGCAAGCTTGATATTGATGAAGCGGCGGCAAGACTTGAGCGCTTTGCCCCCTTGATCCAGGCCTTATTTCCACAGACAGCTGAATCCAAAGGCCTCATTGAGTCTCCTCTTGTGTCTATCAGTCACATGCAAGCACACTTGGAGAAAAATTTAAAGATAAACATCCCAGGAAAGCTACTCTTAAAGCAAGACAGTGAATTGCCTATCTCGGGCTCTATTAAGGCTCGTGGGGGTATTTATGAGGTGCTGTTTCATGCCGAGCGCTTGGCTTTGGAAGCGAAGCTACTTAAGGAAAGTGACGACTACGCCATTCTTGCCTCAGCGCCTTTTAAAACATTCTTTGCTCAACATTCAATTGCGGTGGGTTCCACAGGCAATCTTGGACTATCAATCGGCATCATGAGTGCAAAATTGGGCTTTAAAGCAATTGTGCATATGTCGACTGAAGCACGTCAATGGAAGAAAGACAAGTTACGTGAGCAAGGGGTTACCGTGGTCGAGCATACATCAGACTATAGTGCCGCGGTGGCCGCTGGTCGCACCGAAGCGGCACAAGATCCCAACTGCCACTTTATCGATGACGAGAACTCTACGCGATTGTTTCTCGGTTATGCCGTTGCGGCAAGACGATTAAGACAGCAACTGGAAGCCATGCATATTGTTGTCGATGCTGAACACCCACTCTTCGTCTATCTCCCTTGTGGCGTGGGCGGCGGCCCTGGCGGTGTTGCTTTCGGTTTAAAGACAGAGTTTACTGATCATGTCCATTGTATCTTTGCCGAACCCACGCATAGTCCAGCCATGTTTTTAGGTGTTTATACAGGCAAGCATGATGAGATATCCGTGCAAGACTTTGGGATTGATAATGTCACGATTGCGGATGGCCTAGCGTGTGGCCGCCCTTCAGGTTTTGTGGGTAAGGCCATGCAATATCTGATTGATGGTTATTACACCGTAAGTGATCACCACTTAAGTCAATTGCTTTATGCTCTTGAACAGCAAGAGGGCATCTTTATCGAACCCTCTTCTGCTGCCAGCTTAGCGGGATTTAAACATGTATTAAGTGACTCATCTTACTTAGATCGTATGCACTTGACTGAAGCGAAATTAGCTAATGCCACACATATTGCTTGGGCAACGGGTGGTGCTATGGTGCCGCAGCTGGACAAGGAAAGTTATATTCAACAAGGCAAAGTGTCTCGCACCCTCTAAAAACTCACTTGTTGCAAAAAAA
>CAZIKJ010000276.1:0-6179 GCA_964539685.1 uncultured Pelistega sp. | reverse complement strand
GGCCTTCTCATAAGCCTGTATCACGCCCATCTGACCGACCGAGGCCGCCGCTTGTTGCTTATTCACTTCTTTCGGTCGAGTTTTCCAGCCTAGGCGTGCCATGCCTTCGGCAATTGCACCACTAGAAACCAAGATGACTTGTTTACCTTGAGCACGTAGCGCAGCGATTTGATTGGCCCAATGCGTGACCGCCTCAAAATCTACCCCTTTGCCATAGTTAGTCACCAGCGATGAGCCGACTTTAAGTACCAAACGATGTGATGACTTAACAACAGAAGGGGTATAGGCTGTCATGTGCGTATAAAGAGAATAAATTGTTAATAGGCTTGGCAATAAACCATGTCTTAGCGAGAGTGCTTATTGGGATGCGCACTTATAAAGCACGAGCAATAAGCACGCTAAGATGGTTTTGCCATAAAACCTTTCTATTTTACGTGTTTGAGCGAGAGTCGTCAAAGCGAGGATCTTCAGGAACATAGTCAGCTTGTTGCTTATCATGCTCTAGATTTTCCGCTTCTTTCACTTCGTCGATATAGTCTTGCAGTGCCCAGATAAGTTCTTGTGTGCCGTCGCCTGTTAGGGCAGAAATAGCAAACACAGGGCCTTCCCAGCCATAGAGCTGGCAGAACTGCTGCTTAACCTGCTCAGGATTTTCTAACATATCTAATTTATTCAGCACTAACCAGCGCGGCTTTTCGTACAGTTCTTCGCTGTATTTTTGCAACTCTTGCACAATCGCTTGGGCATCGTGTACGGCGAGAGCGACAGAGTCTACCTCAGGATCTAAGCTGGAGACATCAACAATATGCAGTAATACGCGCGTACGGGTTAAGTGGCGTAGGAATAAGTGGCCTAGACCAGCACCTTCAGAAGCGCCTTCAATCAGACCAGGAATGTCAGCCACCACAAAACTACGTGAAGGCGACGTACGCACCACACCTAAATTAGGGTGTAAGGTCGTGAATGGATAGTCCGCAACTTTTGGCTTGGCATTCGAGATTTTGGTAATTAGTGTTGATTTGCCCGCATTCGGCAGACCTAATAAACCTACATCGGCCAATACTTTAAGCTCTAAACGTAAGAAACGATGCTCACCCTCTTTACCAGGTGTGAATTGACGAGGAGCGCGGTTAATACTGGATTTAAAGTGGATATTACCTAAACCACCAGCGCCACCTGCTGCTAAAGTGACTTTATCACCATGTTTATCAAGATCGAATAATTGCTCGCCAGTTTCATTGTCATACACTACGGTACCTACAGGTACGCGCAGAATAATATCTTCAGCGGCGGCGCCATATTGATCGGAGCCACGACCATTCTCACCGTTCTTGGCACGGTGTAGTCGAGCATAACGAAAATCGATTAAGGTATTGATATTGCGATCGGCTACTGCATAAATACTGCCGCCACGACCGCCGTCACCACCATCGGGACCGCCCTTGGGAATGAATTTCTCGCGGCGGAAACTGGCGGAACCATTGCCCCCCTTGCCGGCGACGACCTCAATTCTTGCTTCATCTACAAATTTCATAAGACCTTCTTACCACGCCTGTCGCGTGGAGTAAAAAAAACGCCGCTCACAAGTAATGAGCGGCGATTTTATACGTTTCTAATTGCGCTTATTCAGCAGCAATCACTGAAACTGTTTGCTTATTAAGCGCTCCACCAATAGAGAACTTAACACTGCCATCAACCAATGCGAATAGCGTATGGTCTTTGCCCATGCCGACGTTAGCGCCAGGATGGAAACGTGTACCACGCTGACGAACAATGATTGAACCAGCTGGGATTGTTTGACCGCCGTAGACCTTAACGCCAAGACGCTTAGCTTCTGAGTCACGACCGTTGCGGGTTGAACCGCCACCTTTTTTCTGTGCCATGTGATAACTCCTGCAATATTAAGCTGTAATAGCTTCGATAACGATTTGAGTGTAATTTTGGCGATGGCCTTGGCTCTTGCGATAGTGCTTACGGCGACGCATTTTGAAAATTTTCACTTTATCGTGACGACCATGTGCAAGAACCTTAGCTTTCACCACAGCACCAGCGACTAAAGGAGTGCCCACTTGAAGTGATTCACCTTCGCCTACTGATAATACTTGATCTAGCGAGATTTCTTGCCCGATGTCTGCTGGTATCTGTTCTACCTTAAGTTTTTGACCTTGGGCAACGCGATATTGCTTGCCGCCGGTTTTTATGACCGCGTACATATGGGTAACCTCTAAATTTAAAAGAAAGAGTACTCGAGTTTACTGTGATTAATTGAAGGTGCTATTTAATTTCACACGACTTTCAATCACTGCTTTCAACTATAGGAGTACTAGTTTGCTTATTGCATACTACTGAATATAATAACTATATTGCAACGTAATGACTTACTAGGAAAATTCACTAGTAAGCCTTGCATTATAACCATTGATTTGGCAAAAAGTCAAACAAATCAATTCCTTGGCTTCAGATATGTGGTTTTTTTGGGGGAAGAGTGACTTGGAGGGGCGCTTGTAGGTACATCGCAGGTCATGCGGGCGTGTAAAAAATACCAGTGCTCAGGATACTGTGAAGGATTAGCCACTGTCATATTGATAAGGAACTTAATATGATAAGAAACAGTAATCAGCTTTCACCATTCGCTTGGCACCACAAACCCTCTATGAACTTCATGCCATTGTCCCGACGTCTGGCTATCTTCTTGCAAAGCCACGACTAATTGCGGTTGTGGGGGTTCTTCTTTTTCTTTAAAAAAGGCCCAGTACTCTTGGATGCTCTCCCATAGCTCAGTCCCCGTTAAGGTTTCCGCATAGGTGCAGCGATGTTGGCTTAGCCACTGCAGGCGCGGCAGAATTTTCCAGCGCCAAGATGTATTTGCTTGCTCTTGTTGTTCAAGATGATGCTCAAACTCATCTTGCAATAACCACCAACCACGCAAATGGTGTGGGTTAAGTAAAGCGCTTACCTGAGGATCGGGTAAATAATAGCTACTCCAGTCTCCTGCATGTTGAGGACGCAAGGGATAGAATAGCCATCCTTTAATGTAGTAGGCGGATTGATAAATCTCTTGTTGGAGTATTGTCCTGACTTGCGGGTGTTGCGCTAGCGGGAGTTGACGTTCTTGCAGATGATTCAATTTACGATAGAGTGTGTCAATTCTTTGGGTGCCCACAAAGCGGTCTAAAGATGTAAGTGCTGAAACTGACTCATCGCTTAATTCTGCATTACTTAATTCCGTACCGCTTAACTCCATCGAGACCGCGCTCATATTACGCTGCTCAGGCGGTAGCAGGCGAATCGGTCGTTTGGGAGGAAAGTTGGGTGGAATATACAGATACAGCTTAACGGCTAATTCCCAATGATGCACTACGTCGTTTAAGGTGTCGCGCCAGACATAATCTAATTCGCCAATGGTGCGCTTACCTTTGTTCTTATTTTTTGCCTTATGTTGCTTGTTACGCTGAGGTCCTGCGCTTATCTCTTCATGAGCGGGCTTGTCCCCAGCTTGCTTAAGTTGATTATCCGTATGATCAGTGCTCTGCTGACTATTTGACGCGCGCGCTAAATCCTCTTGTAGTGGGAAGTGTTGCAATAGTAATTCGGTCTGTGCGCTATGCTCTAGGGCTAGGCCTAGCAAGGACTCTGCATATAAACCTAAGCGGTGATAAGTCGTCGCAAAGTCATCGCTTAATAGCCTAGGTTCACGCGCTTCTTGTTTAAGCCAATGATGGATTGCCACAGCTTGTGTGGGGGTAAACTCTGCAGCGCCGTAGCTGGCAAGATGCTTAACTAGACTGGGTGAATTGAGCAGCCAGTTAAGATCTCGCCAAGCTTGAGTAGCGTGGTCTCTATGAGCGGTAGTCGGCATTAATGCTGACGTACTCGTGCGAGAAGTCGCAGGTATAGACAGTTTCGCTCACTTCACCGCGACTCAATACAACGCGTACTAAGATTTCAGGTTTTTGCATAACCGCTTGACCTTGCTCTTCCTTGTACTCAGGGTTGCGGCCACCATTGACAGCGACTAAGACATCATCTAAATACAGGCTTAAGGTATTGGTATCTAAGTCATCCACGCCGGCATAACCAATCGCCGCCAAGATACGGCCTAAGTTCGGGTCTGAGGCAAAGAAAGCGGTCTTCACCAATGGTGAGTGGGCAATCGCATAGGCAATTTTCAAGGCTTCTTCTGAGCTCTTGGCCTGTTCTACTTGAATGGTGATGAACTTGGTCGCACCTTCTGCATCACGTACGATCTTCTGGGCTAACTCACGAGCAATGGCGATTAAGGTCTCGCGTACTTTATCGTAAGCAGCCGTGCCTTTTTCTACCTTCACACCACTTTGCCCTGTAGCCGCAATAATGAAGGAGTCATTGGTTGATGTATCACCATCTACCGTGATGCGATTGAATGAGAAATTCGCAACTTCAAGCGTTAATTCCTCTAAGAGCTCGCGAGAAATCTGCGCATCTGTGGCAACATAGCCAAGCATCGTCGCCATGTTCGGACGAATCATGCCCGCACCCTTACTAATGCCTGTGAAGGTCACCGCTTTACCGTCAATTTCAATCTGTGTCGATGAAATCTTCGGTACTGTGTCAGTCGTCATAATGCTATAAGCCGCATTCATCCACTCGTTATCGGCAAGATTCTTCACCGCATCAGGAATCGCTGCGGTAATCTTATCCACGGGTAGTGGTTCCAGAATCACGCCGGTCGAAAAAGGCAGTACTTGGTCTTCATTCAAGCCAAGCTCTTGTGCTAGGGTGGCCGAGGCACGTAGAGCACGCTCTAAACCATCTTGACCCGTGCCTGCATTGGCGTTACCGGTATTAATTAATAGCGCGCGAATTTCATTGCCTGCTTGCAAGCGTTGCTGACAGATTTGTACCGGCGCTGCGCAGAAACGATTCTTGGTAAAGACGCCAGCGACTTGAGTATCAGGGCTGAACGAAAATACGGTGAGATCTTTTTTGCCGGCTTTCTTAATGCCAGCAGAAGCAATACCAATTTGGACGCCGCTGACGGCTTTAATTTCACTGGCCTCAGGGATATGGAAATTAACGGGCATAGCAATTCCTAGAAGAAGAGTCTTGGAAAAACTCCCTGCTAAAACAGGGAGTCAGTATGAATACAACGTACTTAAATGAACAGGGCAGATAAGGCTTATAAGACCGTCAGCCCACTAGGCTTCGCGTAATTATTTACTCAGCAAGCTTGAGTAAGCCTAATTTGGGCTTGCTCAGCCTACCTAGCTTAGCGTAATTATTGACTAAATTTTACTAAAAAACCTTACTCATAATCACGCAAATAATACCTTATTTCGCTTGCGCTTGTTTCACTTTAGCAAAAGCCTTATCTGCCGCGGCAAAAGTGGCTTCTAAAATTTCATCACTATGGCATGCAGATACAAATCCCGCTTCAAAAGCGGAAGGTGCTAAGTGTACGCCTTCGTCGAGCATAGCGTGGAAAAAGACATTGAAAGCGGCGGTATCACTATCTTGTACTTCAGCGAAACTCGTTGGTATTGTCGCGCGGAAGTAGATGCCGAACATACCGCCAATTGAGTCGGCGCAGAAGACTACATCGTGTTTGTTCGCTAGAGAACTTAAGCCTTCAACCAATTTCTGGGTGCTAGCAGATAAGGCCTCATAGAAACCTGGACGACCTAAGATTTCTAAGGTCTTAAGGCCAGCTGCGACTGAGACTGGATTGCCAGACAATGTGCCTGCTTGGTAGACAGCGCCAAGCGGGGCAATGTGTTGCATGATTTCTTTACGACCACCGAAAGCACCTACTGGCATGCCACCACCGATGACTTTAGCTAAGGTGGTGAGGTCAGGGGTGACGCCTGATACGCCTTGCACGCCTGTTGGGCCAGCACGAAAACCCGTCATCACTTCATCAAAAATCAATAAGGCACCATGTTCAGTACATAGTGCACGTAAGCCTTCAAGAAAACCTGCTTTAGGTTTAACTAAGTTCATATTGCCAGCAATAGGTTCAACGATCACGCATGCAATATCTTGACCATGTTCTTTGAATGCCGTTTCAATGGCGTTGAGATTATTGAATTCTAAAACAATGGTATGCGATACAAACTCTTCAGGCACACCGGCGGATGATGGGTTGCCGAAGGTCAATAAACCCGAGCCCGCTTTTACCAATAGGCTGTCTGAGTGGCCGT
>CAZIKJ010000275.1:0-8276 GCA_964539685.1 uncultured Pelistega sp. | reverse complement strand
CTTCAGAACAATATTGCTCAAGATGATTTAAGCAATGTTGGCAGTGTTGACAGGAATCCACCATGCAGCCCACAGCGACAGCATCACCCACTTGGAAGCGAGAGACTTTGGCCCCAACACGACTGACTCGACCTACCAATTCATGACCAGGAACCACTGGGTAATGAGTACGCCAGTCACCATAAACATGATGTAAATCTGAGTGACAGACACCACAATAATGGATGTCAAACTCTACATCATCATCGCGTAAATCACGGCGCTCGAAATGAAATAAAGACAGACGTCCTTTGGCTTGGTGACACGCATAGCCTTTGGTGGGTGTACTCATGCTGTACTCCTGGTAGTGGTTAATCGATTGAGGGTCTGAATTTTCGTAAGTGCATATAGCAGTATGCACTTATAGTAAGTAGCTGAAATCTTGTGCTGATCGCAAAGTAAGACTAAAGTGGCTTGCTTACCCCTAAGCTCTCACGCAGCTCTGTATGTGGTTTAAGCGATAGATTAAGAATTAAATCCGCCAAACTCTTCATCGACACATTCATGCCTTTGAAGGTATCATTGCGACGGGTGATTTGATAATTCACATCTTCCTCATTGGTAAACCAAGCGGGACGTATCAGGGTGTAGTCCAAATCAGAAGCCTCAATTTCAGCGGCTGATTCGCGGTAAGGATCAAGAATGGCGCCATAATTAGCACCAATCACTTCATCATAGATACCCATTGAGCTAATAAAGATTAGGCGCTTGATATTCGTTGCATGCATTGCTTGAATGATGCTTTTGGCCTGAGCAAGGAGATCGCCACTTAGGCTTGCCAATACAATATCTTGACCTTGCATCGCTTGCTCAAGCTGCACTTGATTGAGGACATCGCCGTCAATGACTTGGCAGCGTTCTGGGTTAGGATTCTGCAGGCGCTCAGCATTACGCAAATAAAGCGTTAATTTAGCATCGCTATGGTCTAAAAAATAGGCCGTGCAGACACGAGCTAAATTACCGTTAGCGCCCAGTATCAGAATATTCGGCATGGTATTTCCTTATTACTTTTCAAAAATTAGCACATTTTATTATACGAAAAAGTGGCAAGGAAAAAGCGGAATCAGCGCCATTATGCAAGATGCGTTTATTAAGCTTTGCTATGGGTAATTCTCCCGTTTGGCTTTTCCGGCTAAATCCTCAACTTTAGGGCACTCATACGTGACTCTGGTTTATATGTTGGTGGCACAAGGTGGCTAGTACGTACAAGGTGGCTAGTACGTAAAATGTCTTGTGCACTTGTGCGTAAAGTTATGAGTGAGATAATTAATAAAAAATTAATCTTTTTTATGGCTTTAAGTCCAGTTAGTCCTGAGTGTCAAGATTCGGCGGTGACTTTTTTCTAAAGTGGTTTTTTAGAGCGCGTATGTTCAACCATAAAATCAATAAAAGTCCGCACCTTGGCAGTTAGATATTTACGACTTGTGTAGACGATATAGATAGTTGGATTGAGATTGGGAGGTGAGTCTGGTAACACATCAACCAGCTCACCACTGATTAAATAGTCTTGTGTCAACCAGTCAGGCAGAAGCGCAATGCCCATGCCTGCAAGTGCCATCTCTCGGGTCATCAAGGTGTCATTGCTATCTGCGATGACGCGAAAAGGGGTCTCGGTATCGGTGTAGTTGGCGGCAATGCCAAAGTGGTGGCGTAAATCATCGAAGTCTTTTGGAATCCCATTACGTTGCAAATAAGTGGGGCTGGCCACATAACGAAATTTTACGCTTGTCAATGGCTTAGCAATTAGGGTTGGCTCTAGTGTACGGGTAGCACGAATGGCTAGATCAAAACCTTCGGCAACCAAGTTCGTATGCTTATTTTCAAAATAAACGGATAGATGAATATCTGGATAGAGTTGTTGGAACTTCGCGAGTAGTTTAACAAAGTAGGGCGTACCGCAGATCAGGGGCACGGTCATCTTCAAGGTACCACGGGGTGTTAAGGTCCCTTGCTGGATTTCAAGTTCAGCATTATCAAGCGTTGCTAGGGCTTCAACACATTGCTGATAATAGTGTGATCCTGCTTCAGTTAAGCTGAGTTTACGGCTCGTGCGATTCAGTAATTTGACTTGTAAGCGTTGCTCTAAGCGAGCAATGTGTTTACTCGCCATGGCAGTTGACATATCCAAGGATTCGGCGGCTGCAGTAAAGCTGCCTAGGCGTACAACTTGGCAAAATACGCGAATGCTTTGTAGTGAATCCATAATTCTATTATCCAGTTGTAGCTGCCTTAAATCCAGTGCTGTGCAAGCGCAATAATAAAGACGTAACGCGCAGTTTTAGCGATGCTGACCAAGAGCAGAAAGCGCCAAAAGGGTTCTTTCAACACCCCTGCAATCAAGGTAATCGGATCACCAATTATTGGCATCCAACTCAGCAGAAGTGCGGGTGAACCATAGCGTGCGTAGCGTTCTTGTGCTTTAGCCAATTGAGCTGGTTTAACAGGAAACCACTTACGATGCTTGTAATTCTCTAAGTATTGCCCTAAATACCAATTTACGCAAGAGCCGAGTATATTACCTGTACTGGCCACGAGCAAAAGCAGCGCGATAGGATGGTCTCCCTGAATGCTCAGCGCAAGCAAGAAGGCCTCAGATTGCAGGGGTAGAAGAGTTGCTGCGCCAAAAGCGGTAGCAAATAAAATGAGTAGCATAAAAATAAAGGGCAAAGAAATAAGTACTTATTTCACTTGCCCTAGTCATACGATGCACTGGTTCAATTCCATATATCATCACTCTATCATGCAGTTTAAGAAAGCTGATGAAGGAATACGATGGGGGAGAGGAAATCAGTGCAGTATGATGATTAAAATGGATTATTCTTGGTCAGCGTCAGCTTTGCGTAGAATCACATAAAGCTGATCTGTAAGGTGTAACTTTTGTTTTTTCAATTCTTCAATTTCATCAAGACCACTCGTTACAGGACTTTGTTCTAGACGAATGATTTTGTGATCAAGTTCATTGTGCTCTTCGAATAAACGAGAAAAGCGAGCGTCTTCATTTTTTAGACGTGAAATAAGATCGCGGTATTCTGGAAACATGTGTTCTCCTTGAGGTTCAGTTTCATTAATGGCAGATAATGAGTGGCAAAGCATTGATAACTAATAAAAATAATAGCTCGTAATTAATCAGCAATGCCAATTTCAATAACATTCTTATGCATAAGCATTCAAATGTATAAATCTTTCTCTAGTTATATTATAGCGCAGGCGAGTAGATTAAAACATGGGAAAAATAGTTTTTAGGGGAATTCTTGCGGGTAAAAATCAACAATAAACACTGAATTCATGGGGCGTGAATTCCCTAGCTAGGGCTGACTGTAATAATCATAATCTTAGCTAGAATAATCCCCCAAAATCAGGTGGAATTGGTATAATTACCATTTCCTGCTCAGCCCTTATGGGCTTTACTACGATGACAAAATATGTATTCGTTACTGGTGGTGTTGTCTCTTCTCTAGGCAAGGGAATTGCTGCCGCCTCTTTAGCCGCTATTCTTGAATCACGCGGTCTTCGAGTCACTATGCTGAAATTGGATCCGTATATTAACGTGGATCCAGGTACGATGAGTCCTTTGCAGCATGGTGAGGTTTTTGTAACTGAGGACGGTGCTGAAACCGATCTGGACTTAGGGCATTACGAGCGCTTTATTTCTGCACGCATGCGTAAGTCCAATAACTTTACGACGGGTCAGATCTATGAATCTGTCTTACGCAAAGAGCGTCGTGGTGATTACCTCGGCAAGACGGTTCAAGTGATTCCTCACATTACCAATGAAATCCAAGATTTTATCGCCCATGGTGCAAAGCAAGCCTATGAAGGCCAAGCTGATGTCGCTATTGTTGAGATTGGCGGTACGGTAGGTGATATTGAGTCTTTACCTTTCCTTGAAGCGGTGCGTCAGATGAGCCTACGCTTGGGGCGCAATGGTGCGGCTTTTGTCCATCTCACTTTGGTGCCGTACATTGCTTCGGCAGGAGAGTTGAAGACTAAACCGACTCAGCACTCAGTACAGAAACTGCGTGAAATTGGTATTTATCCTAATGCCTTATTATGCCGTGCGGACCGTGAGATTCCTGAGGATGAGAAAGCGAAGATTTCCTTATTCTCTAATGTGCCTTTAGATGCGGTAATTTCGGTATGGGACGAAGATACCATCTATAAGATTCCACGTATGTTGCACGATCAAGGTCTTGACCAATTAGTCTGTGACGCCTTAGCAATTAGTCCTGCTCCAGCAGATTTAAGTGCATGGGATACGATTGTTCATGACTTAGAGCATCCCGAACATGAGTTAACGATTGGTATGGTCGGTAAGTATGTAGACTTGACTGAGTCCTACAAGTCGCTTATTGAGGCCTTAAGTCATGCGGGTATTCATAATAAATCTCGTGTGAAAATCGAGTACATTGACTCACAAGAGTTAGAGACCGAAGGTACTCAAGTATTAGCCAACTTGGATGCGATTCTCGTGCCAGGTGGCTTTGGGAAGCGCGGTACGGAAGGCAAGATTAAAGCCATTCAATATGCCCGTGAGAACAATGTACCGTTCTTGGGTATTTGCCTTGGTATGCAATTAGCAACGATCGAATTCGCGCGTCATGTCGCTCAGCTCGGCAAAGCGAATAGTACAGAATTAGACCCATCGACCCCGCACCCAGTAGTGGCTTTAATTACCGAGTGGGTCGATAAAGAGGGTAAGCTTGAGAAGCGTAGCGAGAGCTCTGACCTTGGTGGCACGATGCGTAAGGGTTCGCAACGCGTTCCTGTCAAAGCAGGTACCTTGGCGCACTCGGTTTATGGTGATGAAGTGAACGAGCGCCATCGCCATCGTTGGGAAGTGAATAATGTTTATGTGCCTCGACTTGAAGCCGCAGGTTTAGTTATCAGTGCGCGTACACCAACCGAAAACTTGCCAGAGATTATGGAAATTCCAGGTCATCGTTGGTTTATGGGCGTACAGTTCCATCCTGAGTTCCCTTCAACCCCACGTTACGGTCATCCGCTTTTTGATAGTTACTTGAAAGCGGCTTTGGCCTACCAAAGTGAGCGCAAATCAGCATGAAAATAGCCAATTTTAACGTCGGTTTAGAACATTCTTTTTTCCTGATTGCAGGCACATGTGTGATTGAGTCACGTGATATGGCGTTTGACACCTGCGGGCAATTAGTTGAGATTACCCAAGCCTTAGGAATTCCGTTTATTTATAAGAGCTCGTTTGATAAAGCCAATCGTAGCTCAGGTAAATCTTACCGAGGTCCTGGCATGGATCAGGGTTTGCAAATCTTGGCCGATGTTAAAGCGCATTTTAATGTACCCGTGCTCACTGATGTACATGATATAGGCCAAGTGGCCGAAGTGGCGAGTGTGGTGGATGTTCTACAAACCCCAGCCTTCTTATGTCGTCAGACTGACTTTATTCAAGCGTGTGCGGCAAGTTTGAAACCTGTAAATATTAAAAAAGGGCAGTTCCTTGCCCCTGGCGATATGCAGCAGGTTGTCCTTAAGGCCCGTGCCGCTGCACAAGAAGCGGGTGGTGATGGTAACAACATCCTGGTCTGTGAGCGCGGTGCCTCGTTTGGCTATAACAATCTTGTCTCTGATATGCGCTCTTTAGCCATTATGCGCGAGACCGATTGTCCAGTGGTATTTGATGCAACTCACTCTGTGCAGTTGCCAGGTGGTCAAGGCAGCTCATCGGGTGGTCAACGCGAGTTCGTTCCTGTACTGGCGCGTGCAGCAGTCGCTGTTGGTGTAGCAGGCTTATTTATGGAGACTCATCCGAATCCATGTGAGGCTTTATCGGATGGTCCGAATGCTGTGCCACTCAAGCATATGTCAGCTTTATTGACAACATTGAAAGACATTGATGTTTTAGTTAAACAGCAAGGTTTTTTAGAAAATCATTTTAATGAATAATAATTATTCTTAGGAGAGACTAATGCCTGCTTATCTTATTGCTCATATTGATGTGAAGAAACCAGCACAATACGAACAGTACCGTATTTTATCGACTTTAGCGATGCGTGCTCATGATGTCAAAGTCTTAGTGCGTGGTGGTGAGGCTAAGGTCCTTGAAGGTAAGGACATGAAACGAACTGTGATTATGCAGTTTCCCTCTATGAAAGCGGCTCAGGCTTTTTATGATTCTTATCAATATCGTCGTGCCCGTAATGCCCGTGAAGGTGCTGCGGATGTGGATATGACGATTGTCCAGGGTATTTGATTTAAGGGCTCGGCATTAAGAGTTTTGAATTAGGAATTCAGAATTTAATAGAACGTAATTTAATAGTTTCTTATTTAAGAGCTTGAAGGTTTTAGGGTTGGCAAGTTTTAGCGTTTTAGGATTTAGGGCATTGCGCCGTCTCTTATATTGAGATAGTAAACCATAATTTTAAGATAGTGACCCAGAGCAGAATTTTTTAATTTAACTTTATCAGGAAGTATTTTCATGAGTGCAATTATTGATATTATTGGTCGCGAAATTCTCGATTCGCGCGGTAATCCAACCGTTGAATGTGACGTCGTATTAGAGTCAGGTGCAATGGGTCGTGCTGCTGTACCATCAGGTGCATCTACTGGCGCACGCGAAGCGATTGAGTTACGTGACGGTGATAAATCACGTTACTTAGGTAAAGGTGTCTTGAAAGCCGTTGAGAACATTAATACTGAAATCTCTGAAGCGCTGATCGGTCTTGATGCTCAAGAGCAGACATTTATTGACAATACGCTGATTGATTTAGACGGGACTGAGACTAAAGAGCGTCTTGGTGCGAACGCTATCCTAGCGGTGAGTATGGCCGTTGCTCGTGCTGCTGCGGCTGAGGCGGGCCTTTCTTTATACCGTTATTTCGGTGGTAGTGGTCCAATGAGCATGCCTGTACCAATGATGAACGTGATCAACGGTGGCGCACATGCTAATAATACTTTAGATATGCAAGAATTTATGATTCTGCCAATCGGTGCCAGTAGCTTCCGTGAAGCCTTGCGCATGGGCACTGAAGTATTCCACGCTTTGAAAACAATTATCCATGATGCGGGTATGTCAACAGCCGTGGGTGATGAAGGTGGTTTTGCACCTAACGTAGCAAGCCACGAAGAAGCGATTCAATTAATTTTGCGTGCGATTGAGAATGCGGGTTATGTAGCCGGACAAGACATCGTTCTAGGCCTAGACTGCGCGAGTTCTGAATTCTACAAAGATGGCAAATACCATTTAGCCGGTGAGGGCGGCGTATCGTTAAGCGCCGCTGAGTTTGCTAATTTATTAGCTTCTTGGTGCGATAAGTACCCAATCGTCACCATTGAAGACGGTATGGCAGAAGATGACTGGGAAGGTTGGAAAATTCTTAGCGATCTCTTAGGTGACCGCGTTCAGTTAGTGGGCGATGATTTATTTGTGACTAATACCAAGATCTTGAAGAAAGGTATTCAACAAGGTCTTGCTAACTCAATCTTAATTAAGATTAACCAAATTGGTACCTTGACTGAGACATTTGCCGCGATCGAAATGGCTAAGCGTGCAGGCTATACCGCCGTTATTTCTCACCGTTCTGGCGAGACTGAGGACTCAACCATTGCGGATATTGCTGTGGCGACTAATGCAATGCAAATTAAGACGGGTTCTTTATCGCGTTCTGACCGTATGGCTAAATACAATCAATTACTACGTATTGAAGAAGAGTTAGCTGAAGTGGCTCAATACCCAGGCCGTGAAGCTTTCTATAATTTGTACTAGGAAGTAAAGTATGCGCTTGTTGTTCTTGGTTCTCATTCTAGCTTGTGCAGCGATTCAATACCCACTGTGGATGGGTGAGTTTGGTTATGCACGTGTGCAAGAATTGAATCAGCAATTAGAGCAACAGCGCCAAGTCAACCAAGCCATGATTGCGAGAAATAATGCACTGCTGGCCGAAATTGAAGACTTGAAGACAGGAACCCAGGCCTTGGAAGACCGTGCTCGCTATGAGATGAGTATGATTGACCAAGGTGAGACATTAGTGCGGATTTTGACGCCGAATGAAGATCCTCCTGTGATTCCGATTCAGGTGACGCCGCCAAGCCCTTCAGCAGCGGCAGCAGCACCTGTAAGCAATAAGCCAGGGGCTAACACTCGACAAGCGAATTAAATACAGGTTTTAATAAAAAACTTTACCTATGAAATGACATCCAAATGTAGATCTAAAAAATCTAAGCTTTTGGAGGTCATTTTTTTTATGGCTATAAAGAGCAAATATAAG
>CAZIKJ010000274.1:0-2235 GCA_964539685.1 uncultured Pelistega sp. | reverse complement strand
GTGTTAAGGGCCGCTTTGCTTGGGGCTATGCCACCCATGCAGACCGCATAACTAGCCCCATGATTCGTGCTTCAATCAATGAACCTTGGCGTAAAGTGAGCTGGGATGAGGCAATTAACTATGCCGCTAGCGAACTCAAGCGCATACAAGCCAAGTATGGCCAAGATTCTGTAGGCGCCATCTCCTCATCTCGCTGCTCGAATGAAGAAGTCTATCTGGTGCAGAAAACCGTACGTGCCGCCTTAGGCAATAATAATATTGATACCTGTGCGCGCGTCTGCCACTCCCCCACGGGTTATGGTTTAAAACAAACACTGGGGGAGTCGGCAGGCACACAGACTTTTGAATCCGTAGCAGACAGTGATGTGATTCTGGTGATGGGCGCTAATCCCACCGATGCACACCCTGTATTCGGTTCGCGCTTAAAGCGACGCCTACGCCAAGGTGCCAAGTTAATCGTGATTGATCCAAGGGCGATCTCTTTAGTCTCTACTGCACATATTAAAGCCGACTACCATCTACCCCTACTACCTGGCACGAATGTGGCCATGCTGAATGCGCTTGCGCATACTATCCTGAGTGAAGGGTTGCACGATAAGCAGTTCGTACACGAGCGCTGTGACGCGGTGGCTTTTAAGCAATGGATTGAGTTTACCCAACGTGAAGAGAACTCCGCAGAATCCGTAGCCGCCATTACAGGCGTGCCTGCTGAGACCATCCGTGCTGCCGCTCGGCTCTACGCCACAGGTGGCAAAGCGGCGATCTATTATGGCTTAGGTGTCACCGAACATAGCCAAGGTTCAACCGCAGTGATGGCCATTGCCAACTTAGCCATGCTGACTGGCAATATCGGTAGTAGTGGCGTCGGCGTTAACCCCTTGCGCGGCCAGAATAATGTACAGGGCTCCTGCGATATGGGTTCATTCCCACACGAATTCCCAGGCTATCGTCATGTGTCTGATGATGCGACACGCCAGCAGTTTGAACACGCTTGGGGTGTCACCCTGAAAGCTACGCCTGGCCTACGCATTCCGAATATGTTCAATGCTGCCATTAGTGGCACCTTCAAGGGTTTATATTGCCAAGGCGAGGATATTCTCCAGTCAGACCCGAATACCCAACATGTCGAAGCGGCCCTATTAAATCTAGAGTGCTTGATTGTGCAAGACTTATTCTTGAATGAGACCGCTAAGTTTGCCCATGTCTTCTTGCCAGGCGCCTCATTCCTGGAAAAAGATGGCACCTTCACGAATGCGGAGCGTCGCATCTCACGCATCCGTAAAGTCATGCAGCCCCTAGCAGGTATGGCCGACTGGGAGGTCACGCAAGCCTTATGTAATGCCCTAGGTTACCCGATGAATTACCAGAGCCCAAGTGAGATTATGGATGAAGTGGCGCGCTTAACACCGACCTTCGCCTCCGTGAGTTATGAGCGCATTGACGCCTTAGGCGGTAGCGTGCAATGGCCGTGCAATCCAGACAATCCAGAAGGCACACCGATTATGCATAAGTATAGCTTCCCGCATGGTTTAGGCAAGTTTGTGCTCAGCCAATATATACCGACCGATGAACGCGTCACCCAGCGCTTCCCACTGATACTGACAACAGGGCGCATCCTGACCCAATACAATGTCGGCGCCCAAACCCGCCGTACCAGTAATGTGTCCTGGCATGCCGAAGACCTACTAGAAATCCACCCACACGACGCCTCCGATCGCGGTATCAACGATGGCGATGCAGTGCAGATTAGTAGTCGAGTGGGACAAGTGGCGATGAAAGCCCAGATTTCCACCCGCATGCAACCAGGCGTGGTGTACACCACCTTCCACCACCCGATTTCAGGATCGAATGTGATCACCACCGAAAACTCCGACTGGGCCACCAATTGCCCCGAGTACAAAGTGACCGCCGTACAGATTAGTAAGGTGGAGGGCTTCACATCAGACTGGCAAGATAAGTGGCTAAGTACCGATAAACAACAACAAGAGCTCTTAAACCTGGCGGAGGTAAGTGAGCATGAACCAAGTTGAACATAATGACTACACAAGTCTACTTGGTCCTTTGCTGAAATCCATCAATCAGATTGCCAGATTCTATGAGACACTACCTAATACTGAGGATGCGACTAAAAAAATGCTCGCACACCTAGTGTCATCTTGGGAACCGAGTATGTTTTTACCATTAATCGAATATTGTAAGAACATAGCTGAAGAGCCAAAGCAAGAAGGAGAGATT
>CAZIKJ010000273.1:0-3641 GCA_964539685.1 uncultured Pelistega sp. | reverse complement strand
ACCTGGAACACGAACACCTGCATTCGCCAATTGGCTAATCATTTCGCCTAAAGAGGCATTTTTACCACCGACAGTATCCACATCGGTCATGCGAAGGTTTTCAAAAGGGATTACATAAGACATTAAGTCTCTCCAAAACATAAAAAAGAAAAGCGTATTTATTTAATCAAAATCACTCAAATAAACTAGCAAAAAACCATCTATAGCTAAGCAAAACAAACACTTAGCAATACGTATTTATTGTGTTTTCATTAAGTAAATAAGCCTTAACTGCAAGATTTTAACGTAAATTTAAATTGCATGTGCTATTGTAACCCCTTAGGGACCTTAATGGAAATTTTTGAAGGTAATTTATAATGACACTTCCCGTAAAAACCGTTTTTATTATTTCAGATGGTACTGGCATAACGGCCGAGACTTTCAGTCATTCCGTCCTAAGTCAATTTTCAGAAAATTACGAATTTCAACAAATTCGAGAACCCTTTGTGAATTCAGAGGCTAAGAGTATTGAGATCGCCAATAAAATTAATGAACTTTCTGAGAAAGACTCTCCACCAATTATTTTCAGTACCCTAGTCAAAGAAGAATTCGTGCGCCATATTCGTGGTTCTAAGGGTATATTCCTTGATATCTTTGGTGCCTGTGTTAAACAATTAGAGAGTGAACTAGATGTAAAATCACAGCCAGCTATCGGTCGCTCTCATCTTAATGCTAGCTCTGATGCTTATCGTAATCGCATTGAAGCGATTAATTTCAGCTTAACCCATGATGACGGCCAGTTCGTACATGGTCTACAAGAAGCTGATGTGATTTTAGTCGGTGTATCACGCTGCGGTAAAACCCCGACCAGCTTATATCTAGCCATGCAATACGCCATTAAAGCAGCCAACTTCCCTCTCATTCCTGAAGACTTTGAACGCGATCAACTACCCAAAACTATCCAGCCCTTCAAACATAAAATTTTTGGCTTATCAATTCAACCAGAGCGTCTTGCCGAGGTACGTAACGAGCGACGTCCTAACAGCCGTTATGCTACGCTCGAACAATGTTATTACGAAGTAGCTGAAGCTGAACGTTTGATGCGTAGAGAAAATATTGATTGGCTATCGACAACCACTAAATCAATCGAGGAAATTTCCACGACAGTCTTGCAGATTCTTAAATTGGATAAGACCAGTTATTAATAAGTTAATGGCAAGAGACTTATAAAGCCTGCTTCAGGGTACATAGCGTTGTTATAACTTCGCAATACACTTACAGCAGGCTTTATTTTATCTACCCTAGATAACTCACGGTTACTTAGCTAAGGATTCCATTGGCGTTTTTGTTCAAACAATACCAATCCACAAGCCACTCCCACATTCAAAGACTCAACTTTATTTGATTGAGGAATAAAAATTTGCTCATCGGCAAATTCCATTAGCTCATCACTGATGCCCTGCCCTTCATTCCCTAAAACCCAGATAAGCTGCTCAGGTAATTGAGTGTGATACAAACTTCGTGCTTTATCAGAAAGATAGGTAGCATAAACAGGCAAGCTGTTTTGAGCAAAGAACGTTCTTGCCTCAACATGCGTAAAAATCTTTATCGCAAAGTGTGCACCTTGCGCGCTTCGTAAGACCTTACTTGTCCAAGGATTAACACATGCGGGCGACAAGTAAATTGCATCAACATCCGCTGCCGCACAGGTCCGTATAATCGTTCCCAGATTCCCTGGATCTTGAATACGCTCTAAATACACTGAGTTTCCTTCCGGTGTAGGAATTCTCTCTGGGATGGGAACCTTGATATGAAATAAAATACCTTGCGGGCTTGGAATAGAATTAAGTGCTTGAAATAAATTATCGGGCAACACGAGCAGTTGCTGCGCATCCAAATGAGTCAAGAGACTTCGCAACTGGCTATCGCCAACATTATCGATAGATTGAACAAGATCCTCACGAACAATAACTTGCTCTGGCCAACCATGTTGAGCTAACCACATCTCACATAAATGCGTCCCTTCAAGTAGCGCTTCATGCTTCACTTTTGCTTGAGCTACTTTAAGCCAATGCTTATAACGCGGATTATCTTTAGAGGTGATAAATTTCATAAAAGCTATCTGTTAGGAAATAAGGGATTAGAAAAGTCATAGTGATAGGACCTTATTGTAAAACACTATCACCATGCACAATTGAAAATTTAAACAATATTCAAGCACCTAATGCATCAAGTTCTCAATACATCTAAACACCTAGTAGGCTACGTCAACAATAGGAATGACGAAGAAGCACTACTGAATTTCTATGAACCTTAAGGACAATACTGGATAAATACAAGGCAAAGAAAAAAGCGGACTTATAAAAGTCCGCCCTCTCATAATCGCTAAATTGTTACAGACTAATAAAGATTATTGAAGAGTCTGCCCTTGCAAAGAATTATAAAGCTTGTGGCGTTGGTTGACCTTTGAAGTCAAGCCAGCGTTGGTTAACGTAATCATAAATCTTGCAAGAACGTGCAGTACGGAAATACCAAGACCATGAGAACTTCTGCACAACAATACGCTCAGGTAGCATTTCTTCCAGTTTCGCTTGTGCTTGCTTAAGTTTGTATAAAGGAATACTCATATCCACGTGGTGAGCAGTATGTTCCATAATGTGGTGCAGTACTGCGCCAAATTTGAAATTAAACACTAAGTGCACAGTTGTTGAAACGAAAGGCTGTGCTTTGGCCCAAGCGGCTTTATCATCATGCCATACGATCTTAGTATGCGTATGCTGGACATACACCACCCAACCGATCATCGAGAACCAGAAGAACAAAGGTAATAACCAAGCAAAGAAGAGTAATGCCCATACAGATTGTTCAGTAGCAATTGCAGCCCAAACAACCAGACCTGCCCAAGCAATACCAAACACGGAACACAATAGACCATCCCAGAAGAATGCCTTACGTTGTGTACCCATATACCCCTTGCTTGGGAACATCATACGATTCCACCAAATCTCATAGAGATAATACACACCAGGCGCCCATCCACTACGATAAATACGCTCCATTAGCTTACGACCTGCACTCATCGCTTGATATTCCGCTTCCGAAGCTGGTGCCCAGACAAAGTCGACGCCCTTCAGGTTGGTATAGCCGTGATGAACCACATTATGACCAACATCCCATAGGCTATAAGGAGAAACCGATGGCAAGAATGCAATACGACCTAGCCACTTATTTAAGCCACGATGTGGTGTCAAACTTTGGTGACATGCATCATGACCAATAATGAAAATACGACCAATCCAGAAGCCAGCGACTAATGAACAGATAAGTTTTAACCACCATGCTTCAAAGAAAATAGTGCCTAAAATTAATGAAATGAGAATAACAAAGTCAACGACTAATAATAAAATAGCCGTGATTGTGCTTTTATCAGCGATTGGTGTTAACCAACTGCGGATAATTTTGCGATGCGGTAATGCCTCTCCCACAGGGATAGGCTTGTTTAAATCATCAGTTTTGGATGAGGTTTGTGTATTCATAGATGCGTGAGAAGATCTCTTAAGTAAAACAGGTGTTGCTAAAAATTAGTCATGAGTGTAATCAATGGATGCCATGCAAGCATAAGCAAAGCACTCTAACAGCTCTAAATCACATAGATATTACAT
>CAZIKJ010000272.1:0-3506 GCA_964539685.1 uncultured Pelistega sp. | reverse complement strand
ATAATATACATTGTGGCTTGTAGAAAACATTCATTTTGTCATCAGCTTATCTGCCAAAGTTACCATTGACACCCACCCCGACCTAAAGGACGGAGACTCCTCCTGCGAGACGCTCATGTCCGAGCGCAAGAATGTTTAATGCGGAATTTATATCCCGATCATGGAGCGTACCGCACGCCATGCACTGCCATTCTCTTATTTCAAGACCTGCCCCACCTTTCGGACTACGACAGCGTGACGTTTGGGTGGTATAGGCTTCATTAACTTCTTCAAACAATACCCCTGCCTGCTGACACTTATACTTAAGCATGGTGGTGAATGCTGTAAATCCTGCATCTAAAACAGACTTTGCCATGGTAGTTTTTACCGGTTTTTTTTCGCTCTTAAATCACCTACAACGGCTTGCCTAGGGCAATCTCGAAGCCTACTTCAAAGATCATGCCAGAATCGGGCTCATGCCCCCGAAAAGCATTTAAATTCGCCATGATGGCATCTTCCTGACGGATCAGCCCGATATTGGACTGGTAAATCCAGTGCGCCAACGCCTGTTTATCCAACCCGGCCGTGGCATTGTTATCCAGCGGATACAAGCCCGCAAAACCGAATGACTCGCAGAGCGCTTTGAGCTGCTGGCCATGCTCAACGGCATCATGCCGGAATACATCGGGCCCGGCCAGATAAATCTTTTTCATTTAACCACCTTTTTCTTAAGCACCTTTTCAAACGGCAAGGAAAGGACCGTCACCATCGCCCAAAAGCTGACTGTCTTCAACAGACCTTCCAAACATATTTCTTCCGCCCATTTACCTTAATCGGCCGCTTTAAGAACCCCATATCGCAACAGGGTGCGCTCACGCGCCTGGGCATGATCCACAATCGGCGGCAAATACACGCCTGCCATACTCCACGGTTCATGAATAGTTTTATCCGATAACTGCTTCAGCTCGGGCACATAACGGCGGATGAATTTGCCTTCAGGATCAAACTTCCTGGACTGGGTTACCGGATTGAAAATACGGAACCAGGGCTGGGCATCACATCCGGTAGAGGCGGCCCATTGCCATCCGCCGTTATTTGAAGCCAGGTCATAATCGTTTAGCTTATCAGCAAAATATTTTTCACCTTCACGCCAGTTGATACCCAGATCCTTGCATAAAAATGAAGCGGTGATCATGCGCAACCGGTTGTGCATGTAACCGGTCTGATTCAGCTGGCGCATGGCGGCATCCACAATCGGATAACCCGTCCGGCCCTCACACCAGGCCGTAAAATATTCCGGGTTGTTGTCCCAGACAATACGATCGCAGGCACGCTGGAAAGAGCGGTTTACGACATGCGGAAAATGATACAGAATAGCTTGATAGAACTCTCGCCAGATCAGCTCGGACAGCCAGGTTGCCGCCCCCTCATTGTTTTGTTGCAGGGCAAAACGGGCCAGTTTCCTGACAGATACCGTGCCAAAACGGATATGCACCGACAGGTACGATACCCCTTTGACCGCCGGAAAGTCACGCGCCATTTTATAACGGGCCACCCGAGGCGCAAAGTCATCCAACAAGGTTTGCGCACCGTTACTGCCTGCCGGCATGGGCAATGAATCCCAAGTACCTGACTCAAAACCGATCTGCGCCAATGACGGTATGCTTTCCGCCGATGGTTTGCAGGCCAGCCTAGCCGCGTATTTTTCAACCGGATAAGACTTTAACTGAAAATCATCCACTTTCTTCAGCCAGGCATTCTTGTATGGAGTGAAAACACTGTATGGCTTGCCAACCTGTGTCAGGACTTCATGGGTCTCAAATATCACCTGATCCTTGAAGTCGGCAAACCCGATACCCATGATATCAAGACTGGCCGCCACACTTTGGTCACGTGCTATCGCCGTTGGCTCATAATCACGATTGGTGAATACTTTCTGCACCCCAAGCTGCCAGGCCAGTTCGGGAATGCAATCCTGTGCAGCGCCATGCCTGACAATCAGGCCGCTGCCCTCCCCGCCAGCACGCAATGACAGGGCATGTAAACCGGCATCCAGCGCCAAGACACTTTGATGAATAAACTCAACCCGCCGATCTTTCCGGTCAGGCAAGGCAGCCAGGATATCGGTATCAAATATGAAAACACAATACACTTTTTGTGCGGCGCGCAAGGCGTGATAAAGGGCAGCATGATCTTCACTGCGCAAATCGCGGCGAAACCAGACCAGGGCCGATGTGATGGGAGCCGGTTCGGCTAACGGTTGTTTTGTATCATAGTTCAGCATTAATTTACCCTTTTACTCCTTGGCTTAGCTGCCGCTCGGCTTTCTGGCAACCGGACACGACTGCCATACACTGGAGCGCGTTCAAACTGTCAGATAAGTCCGTTTAACTTCTTCATTTGCCATCAGGGACTGCATTAGTCCGCTATATTTAACTTATCCCTTTTCAAGCACATAAGCCCGGTCTGACACCAGTTTGGCAAAAAGCAGGTTCTGCTCTGACAACAAAATGCCAATGCCTTTTTCTTTCAATGCCAGAATCATGCGAGCCATTTGTTCAACCACCACCGGTGCCCCCCTTCAGAGGGTTCGTCAAGCAACACCATGAAAGAATTACCCATTAAGGTACGGGCCACGCTAAGCATTTGCTGCTCGCCACCGCTCTTCTTGCCATCACACCGAGACAAAAATCACATCAACAGAAATTAAATAATTCTACAGCTAACTGTTACTATGAACTGACCCCATAAAGTTGGACGGTTAGTTTTTATAAGGAGGACTGATTTCTGTATTGCACAGGACTCAGCCCCTTTAGTTTTGTACTTACTCTTTCATGATTATAGTAGTAAATATACTCATGAATCCGTTTCTCTAACTGTTCAATGCTAGTAAATTTTTCACGATAGAACAATTCACATTTAAGTGTACCGAAGAAGCTCTCAATTACCGCATTATCCAAGCAATTTCCCTTTCTCGACATGCTTTGCGTAAAGCCATGGCTCGCTAGTGTTTGCTGATAGCTGTCTAATTGGTATTGCCACCCTTGATCAGAATGGATGAGCGGTTTCTCAGTACTTTTAAGCGTTGAAATGGCTTTCTCCAACATATCACTGACCAGTTTATACACAGGCTTTCTCATCAGTTGGTAGGCAATGATTTGTCGATTGAAAAGATCTAGAACTGGCGATAGATAAAGCTTTTCATCACCTACTCGAAACTCCGTCACATCGGTTACCCATTTATGATTCGGTTCCTCACAATCAAATTTACGCATCAAGATATTCGGAGCGATTCGTCCTTCTTTACCGCGATAAGAACGATACTTTTTAGGTGCACGAATCACCGCCTTTAATCGTAATAACTGCATTAAACGTTGTACTTTCTTTTTATTCACTAAATAACCAAGTTGCTTCAAGATAAAGGTCATTCGTCGGTAGCCGTAGCATGCATTATGCTCATTAAATAAATGACTAATGTCATCACAAAGCAATTGGTCCTTATTAGGTTCAGTTAAACGTTGCTGATG